>CALHRB010000293.1 GCA_938038165.1 Candidatus Kapaibacterium sp.
CGATAAATTCAGTAGTGGAACTTTTATCAATCCTGATGGTAATTATGAAAGAATCAAACCCGAAGAAATTAAGATTTCAGTTACTGACTTCTGGATTAGCCCTGATGGTAGGCGATATCCCGCCGGATGGATTATGATAATTCCAAAACATTCTATAAATATAAAAATTACCCCATACATCAAAAATCAAGAACATAAGCTTTCATTTCGCTATTGGGAGGGTGCAGTTTTATTGAGTGGGAAATTTAATGGCAGGTCTCTAAGCGGCAAAGGTTATGTTGAATTAACTGGTTATTAAGAAATAAAAAAATCATCAAGAAAAAAAGCCAAAGCTATTAATTATTCCTCACTTTATTGAGATTTATTAATTCTCATTCTTTGAAATTTTTTTTTCAAATTCTCTGTCAAAATTAATATTCTCATCTGAGTCATCATCGAATGAATCAATATCTGTATCATATTCTTTTGACCTTTTAGTTTCGAGAATGAGCATATTATCTGCAAGAACTTCGACTACGTTTTTCTTATTGCCGTTCTTATCCTCGAAAGAGCGGGATTGCAAACGCCCTTCAATAAAAATTTTCGAACCTTTTTTCACAAGTTTGGTGATAATTTCGGCGAGTCCTCGCCAGGCTACAATGGAGTGCCAATCAGTATGTTCTTGCAAAGTTCCATCTTTCTCACGCCAGCTTTCAGTTGTGGCTAATCTGAAGGATGTAACAGGAATTCCGTTCGGTGTGAATTTTAATTCTGGATCTTTACCAACATTTCCAATCAACATTACTTTATTCAAAGAGCGTGTCATAATTCCCCCAATCGAAAAAACCGAAAAACAAATTAAGAATTATTAAATCTATACTTAACAAAAAAATAGCTTCATAAGGGGTGGAATTTAATCTATCGAGCCTCTTTGTCGTTATACTTTTGCTCTTTTTCATTATCCAACATTATCGTTTTGTTAATTTGTAATTAATAACGAATAATCAAAAAAAAATTTTACTTGGCAATAAAAATAAATACTGTATTAATTCTGTTTTACAATATATTTGCAAATATTGGTCTTGAGCAATTTTTTGCTAATCATTAAGATAATTAATATTTATGACAGAAAAAGAAATATTATGTGAAAAAATATATGAAGTAACTAATTGGAAAATCAATCCGTTCAGAATGAAAATAGTTACTGATACCTCTGATTGGATGGGGATCAACCGGGGCGATGTAATAAGGTTGAATAATATGGATTATGTAGTCAGGGGCAATATGAGAGAACCTCGATTTGGAATTGACGACCAGCCTAAATATTGGGTTTTTAGTGCAGTAGAGCTCGAAACCGGTAAAGAAAAAATCATTAAGACTGTATTCCACGAGGAATTCTATGCTCATATTGGTATTTTAAAAATTAAATGCTATCGAAACCCGGAAAAAGAAGGTAAAGTTCTTGATCTGGTCAGAAATGATGAAAGATTTATGCAGGGTTTTACCGTTTATGACGAAAAAGGAAATAATGTTAGAGTTATTGATTACATTTTGGGAACCTCGTTATTCAATTATATTCCTTCAATAAATCAAACACACGAAGAATACTTTTTTACTACATTGCCCAAAATAATGCACAAATTGTATGAATCTTTCCTTGCGATACTTCATTTACATCAAAACGGCTTTTGCCACGGAGACATCAGAAATGATCATATTTTTATCGAAACAAGAACTGGAAAATATCGATGGATTGATTTTGATTTAATGCAAGATGTTTCCGATTTTGATCTCTGGAGTTTTAGCAATATAATAGGATATGCTGTTGCAAAAGGCATCAGGACTTTCGATTCTGTTCTGAAAAGTAATGAATTTAGCGAAGAAATCAAAAATTCACTTCGAAGGGAGGACGGGTCAGCTTTTTATAATTACAGGATTTTAAACTTGAAAAAGATTTATCCTTATATTCCCAATCACCTGGATAATATCTTGAGACATTTCACGATAAAACCCGACAAATTCTATCGGGATTCCCATGAATTTTGTGATGATTTCAAAAATATGATTGACAAGGAATTTCCTATCAACTCAAAAATTTAAAATTAATTAAAAATTATGCGTCTTATCAATAAATGAGAACAATAATCATAGGTGGCGGCAAAGGGTGTAAGTCAATCCTTGATTTGACTAAAGGAACTTTTCTTAAAGAACTCAAACTCGAAATACTTTCAGTAGTTGACATAAATGAAAATGCACCCGGTATGCTCTATGCAAGAGAGCTTGGAATAAAAACTCTCACAAATCTCGATTTAGCTCTTTCTATTGATGATTTGGAATTAATAATCGAATTGACCGGAAACGACAAATTTCTTCAGGAACTTTATAAAAATTTAAAGCCGGGCATAAAAATCATTGATCATACCTTTGCCCATGTTTTTTGGGACCTTGTTAATGCTCAAGATGAAATTTTAAATCAGTTCAATGAACTTCAGAAACTGGAAAGTATTTTGAAAAAGGAGCAATATTTCCTTCAAAACATATTCGACAGCGATTATGACCTTAATCTGGTAATAAATTTAGAAAAAAAAATCATCCGCTCCAACAAGCAATTTCTTGAATTTATTAATAAAAACCAATCTGATATACTTGGCAAAAGCTATATTGACATTCTTAAAAGTCTCGAACTTGATATTGATCTGGAAGATATTGAAAAGAACATTACTCACGTTATCGAAACAAAAAAGCCAATTACATCTATTCGATTTCTACGAAAACCGGTTGAATCTCATTGGGAAATCGCAAGAATACCAATTTTTGACGAGAATGACAATATTTATTCAATTCTAATTAAATGGCACAGAATAACTGAAAAAGTAATGCTGATGCGACAGATCGAACAGCAGGAAATTCGTTTCAAAAGCTTCATTAATACTGCTCAGGATTGGATTTCCATCAAGGACAAAGAAGGAAAATACGTTATCGTAAACCCTGTTACCGCCTCTGCTTTCGGGAAAAAAACCGACGATTTTATCGGAAAAAAACCCGAAGACTTACTCCCTGAAAAAATTGCTTCCTTGATTAAAAAACATGACGAAGAAGTAATCAGGCTTCGCCAACATAAACAGTATGACGAAAAATTAACTATTCAAGGACAGGAACGACATTTTAAGATGACACGATTCCCTTTGATTGATCAAAATAATGAAATTATCGGTACCTGCACAATAGGAAGAGACGTTACTAACGAAGTGCTTCTGCAGGAACAACTCATACAAAATGAAAAACTCGCTGCTCTTGGGAAATTAGCCGCCGGAGTCGCTCACGAAATTAACAATCCATTGACCGGAATACTCGCTTATGCTGAAGATCTACTGGACTCAGTTCCTAATTCACCAGAATTAAAAGACGACATAAAAGTCATCATCAGAGAAACTCTAAGATGCAGAGATATAGTCCGAAATTTATTAGATTTTGCCCGTCAGGATAATCCTGTTTTTCAAATTATTGACCCAAATATGATAATAAATCAGACTCTTTCGCTTGTTGTTCGATTACCACAATTCAGGGATATTAAAATCAACACCATATTTTATGATAAAATTCCAAAAATTGAATCAGACCCCAAGCAATTGCAACAAGTCCTTCTCAATTTGATGATTAATGCGGCAGACGCTATGAAACTCAAAGGAAATTTAACAATCACAACAGATTACTTAAAGAACAAAAACATGTGTTGCATTTCAGTAGAAGACGACGGTCCCGGCGTTCCAGAAAACTTGATTGACAAAATATTCGAACCCTTCTTTTCAACAAAAAACACAAATGGACTGGGATTGGCTGTCAGTTGGGGAATAATTGAAAGACATCACGGAACAATCGAAGTTGATACTGCCGATTCGGGCGGTGCAATTTTCAGAATTTTATTACCAGCAAGCAACAAAATAAATTAAAAGGAAACTTATGGACGAAAAAATAAACATTCTTGTAATAGACGACGAAAGAATAGTTCTTGATAGTATTGCCAAAATTTTAAAAAATGAGCCTTATTATTCTCTGACATTATGTCAATCACCCGAAGAATCAAAACAATTCATTCAAAATAATAATTATCAAATCATTCTAACTGATTTGATGATGCCCGAAATTGATGGACTGGAGATTTTAAAAATTGCAAAAGAACGAAATAATCAGACTCAGGTTATAATGATCACTGGCTATGCAACAATAAATACAGCTTTGCAGGCAATGCAACTTGGAGCATTTGATTATCTGTCAAAACCATTTACTAAGGACGAACTTAAAAGAGTCATTCAACGCTCTGTTGATTCAATTTCGATGATTTCTGTCGAGCACACCTTAAAGCACTCAGAAATGAAAAGAGAGGGACAGTTTGGAGGATTAACCGGAATAGGAAAATATTGCTGGTTAATGCGAGAGGACGATGGGGACGTTCTGATTGGAATCGAGAGATCGCTTTTGTATTCTATTGGTTATATTCAAACTATTTATTTGCCTTCGAAAGGTGACGAATTACGGCAGGGCAGTGTTTTTTTTCAAATTTTTTCGAACGACTTAAGAGCTCATTCTGTTACTTCTCCGCTTTCGGGCATTGTCAAAGAAGTTAACCAAAGTGTCCTGGACGATCCAAATAATGCTCTTTCCGATCCTTACGAAACAGGCTGGCTAATCAGGCTTAAACCGAATAATTTCGACGAAGAAGTCAAACTTTTAGGAAGATAAGCACATTATTAATATTTAAAAAAAGCAAATATTGAACAGCTTTTGTAATCTTGTGTTGCAAATCTGATTTTTTTTTCCGATATTTACTTTTTTTTAATTGTAAATTATTCAATAACTTATTTTTATAATGAAAGATCCTGTATCGACAAGCATAGATAAATATCAAGAAGAAGAAATAAACCCATTATGTGTTTATTGTAAAAGCTCCAAAGTCATAAAACACGGTCAAACTTCTACGGGAAATAAAAGATTCAGATGCAGAAACTGTGGAAAAACCTGGGTGCTCGAAAGAAAGGAAACAGTTCGCCCCGATTTGGCTGATATGACAGAAGCATATCTGAACGGAAGAACTTGCCGCGATTTAGTCCCTATTTATCATAGTTCACCTCTGCGTATAAATCAGAAAATTCGGGAATTCCTTGATGGATGCCCCCACTGGGAAGAATATCTTGATGCTTCTGTTAATGACCATCATCCAAGGCTAATTTATCTGATCGGCAGGAATTTTTCTTGCTCGACCAAAAATTCAAAAGGCAATACAATGTTTCTTGCAATGGCTATTGATTCACTTTCAACAGTAGTCCTCGGTTTTGAGATTTCTCAAAAAGATTCTCGGGAGGTATGGTTATCACTTTTGGACAGAATGAATTGCAGAAATATTATATGCCCAACTTTTATGACAAACGGCTCAAAAAACATTGAGGAAGCCGTTAATACTGTTTTTCCATATTCAACAACAAGAATATTCTACCATAAGGCTTATAGAGACAAAGAATTGAATTGCTGTATTTCAAGATTACCAATTAACAACAAATTACTTAACGACGCTCTTAAAGCCTATGATACTCTTAAAAATCATAATTTAAGTGAATACCTGAAAGAAAATAATAACAAGAAATTAAGGGATTATCTATTGACCAATCCCGAATTATTCACAAAAAGGTTAAAAGAAAGGCTTGAAAGTCGCCCTAAAATAAGAATAGAAGGGCTTTCTACAGCTTTTCAAATGCGTTTTGAAAAATTTCATATGCTTAAGGACGATCCTTACCCTTTGATTAATGGTTGGATTGCAAAATGGATGACAAACAGGTTGGATTTTGGTTTTAGCAGATTGTCAGTTTATTCTCAAATTCCAAGTATAACTAATTTTAAGATGTATTCCTGCGGAAATCTGCCCTATAAATTAAATTTAAAAGAAGACAGTCCACAACTTAAAGCTTTTGTAATTGAAATTGCTGCAAGAGCCTTACAAGTGCCGGTTTTTTATTCAAAATGCGAAATGAAGCTGGATAAGTGCAGTCTATTCTGATCAATCTGAAAGTATCTGAATATAATTTTTTGTTCTTTCGTCTTTTGGATTATTGAATATTTGTTCAGGTTTACCGATTTCTATTATGTTACCTTCCTCCATATAAACAACATAATCCGAAGCATTCTTAGCGAAATTCATTGCGTGAGTTACAACAATCTGCGTCATACCTTCTTTGTGTAAATTCTTCATTACTTCTATTACTTCCACAACAAGTTCTGGATCCAGAGCTGATGTTGGTTCATCATATAACATAACCTGTGGGTTCATAGCCAAAGCTCTTGCTATTGCAACCCTTTGAGCTTGTCCGCCAGAAAGTTGATGAGGGTATCGGTCAATAAATTTTTCCAATCCGACTTTTTCAAGCAATTGAACAGCCCTCAATTTTGCCTGATTTGTTGTTTCTCTCTTAACAATTTTGGGCGAAATGATGACATTATCCAGAACCGTTAGGTGAGGGAAAAGATTTAAATCCTGAAACAACATTCCAACTCTTTTTCTGACTGTGTTTGCCTTAATCTGAAAATCTTCGTCAAGTAAGCTTTCGCTCTCTGGTGTTTGAAATGGTAGCTTAAGACGAACCTTTTTTGTTCTTTGAAATTCCCCTCCAATCTTATTATGATTTGTGCGGGAAAGTGTTATTCCTGCAATACGTATTGTTCCCTCGTCTAAAATTTCCAGGCAATTCAGGCACCTTAGAAAGGTGGTTTTGCCACATCCTGAACGACCGATGATTGAAACTAATTCACCTCTGCGAACATCAAGCTCAATCCCTTTTAGAATGTGATTATTCCCATAATACTTGTGTAGATTTCTAACGCTAATAATATTATCTTGATCTTCCAAATTTCAGTATATTGATTGTTAATTTATCATTAAAATACAAATATAAACTATATTTTAAATATATAATAATAAAGTGTTCTGAAAAATTGAACCAGTTATTTCAAAATAAAATACTGTATGCGAACAATTCAGAAGCAAAGGATTATCGTGTTGAGTATCAGAAAATTTTTGATTGAATTATAATTTCACTGTAAATATTTGATGTAGCATTTCAGACCAGGTATCAATATTATGACCCCATTCTGGACCCCAAATGTCAAGGTAATTTGGAATATTTTTAGAATTCAGGATGTCGGATAAATGTCTGGAATTATCAGGGAATTCGCCTTCGCCTGAACCGCTCATCAGATAAACATGATTTTTGCTTTGCAAAAAGGAAAGCCAATAGCTATCATTCAAATTTGGCAGGTAATGAACCGGAGAATTGAAATAGCAGTTACTATCAAAATACCCTTTTGTATAATGCTCAATGTTATAAGTGCCACTAAGAGCAATGGTTCCATAAAATAAATCAGGGCGTCGGAAATAGGTGTTGGCAGCCTGAAAAGCTCCATTGGCGGCTCCGCAGGTTATTATTGGAACAGGTCCGCCGCAAAAAGTAAAGATGCTTGGAACAACTTCTTCCAGTAAAAAATTATTGTAATCATATTGAGTTTTGGAACGTTCTTCAAGAGTTTTCAGTTCATTAAACCAACTATGGTAAGTAATGCCGGGAATAGAAATAACTCGGAATTTTCCCTTCTCAATGAATGGTTGAAGTGAATCAATAAGTTCAGAAGTTTCTGCTTCGTCCTGATTATCTGTGATTGACGGAAAAAGCAAAAGAGCATATCCAAAGTGCCCATATACTCTTAATTCAATATCCTCACCTAAATGACTACTTTTAAAGTTCTTTTTGTCCTTAACTGATAATTTTGAACTCATCTTCTTATCCGGCATTTTTAAAATAAAATTGCAATAACGTTATTTATTTTTAATTATTTTAATTAATTTTATGATAAATATTTAAGTATTTTTAATGTAGTAAATATTTATTGTATTACGCTGAAAAATATGAAAAATTCAAGGAACATTTTCTACACAAATATTAAAAGGTTTAGCCTCAACTAAAATTAACAAACGAACCCAAAAAAATAGTAATTTTATATTTTTTTCAGAACAATTTTCAAGACTTTTACCGACAAATCTTCAAGGTCATACCTTGAAAATTTACTATTCAGTTCAAGTGATTCTAAAATTTTTAATTCTGACTCATCGGGAATTTCTTTTTCAATGCTAATGATATCGAATCCGGCGTTTATGAATAAATTAATATAGTCATTGGCTCTTAACCTGTTTTGAAATTGTATCGGATGATTATACTTTGCCCAGTCTTTGTCGGAATACTGAAGAAAATTATAAACTGAAATCTGATTATCAAAATAAGAATAGTGGTCTTGCAGGTCAATAACGCAACTCATTATGGCTCCTTCTTTTAAAATCTTAAAGCATTCCTTCATTATTGACAGGATTGATTGCTCGGGAATATGCTCAAATGTAGATGTATTCGAAATAAAATCAAAGGAGTTTTCCCTGAAATTTGTTTTTGCAGCATCCATTGGAGCTATATATTCAATCCCAAAGATTTCTCTCAATTTTTCTAAATTTGTAATTTTTTCATCTGGTAATTGATTTAAATATTCACCAATTATACTCTCGATTTTTAATTTCCCGTTCTTCATTCGCTTTAGTGTGTCATTAATTAATTCATATTTTAATTTTTGATTAATGTCAATTATAACTTGTTCTTTTATTCCTTTGATAAAAAAAGTCATTGGTATGATTAAGTCCCACCCGGTCCCAAATTCATAAAAAACATTTGTGTCTGTTATTTTATTTGTTGAATATTTAATAAAATTATCAAAATGATATTTAGCCAATGTAATTTTTTCGGTAAAAATCTTTTCTGTAACAGGAAGATTTTTTGTTATTTTTCGCTGGAAAAAATAATTGATGCTGTTTCCAAAAGGCAACCAACCTAAGATTTTTTGCAGATAAGCTTTTGCTTTCCAGTTCATAGTGTTTATTAAATTTATAAAAGTTTAAATTGAAATTAGAAGCATAAATCGTTAAATTCTTGTTTATTTTTTTATTTTTGATGTTTATTTTTTTTGAAAGTTGATTTTTTCATAAATGTATTTATCCAAATTAGAAGTTATAGGTTTTAAATCCTTTGCTCAAAAGACAATTTTCAGATTTAACGAGGGCTTAACAGCGATTGTTGGACCAAATGGCTGCGGTAAAACCAATGTGGTTGATGCTATCAGATGGGTTTTGGGCGAGCAAAAAACTTCAGTTCTTCGCTCTGATATAATGGAGAATGTGATTTTTAACGGCACTTCAACCCGAAAACCGCTTGGTATGGCTGAGGTTTCACTTACTATCGAAAACACAAACAATATCCTACCTTCCGAATTTTCGGAAGTAACTATTACAAGAAGGCTTTTCAGGGACGGCGAAAGCAATTATCTAATAAACAATACAATTTGCAGGCTTAAAGACATACAAGACCTTTTTATGGATACGGGTATGGGGTCGGATTCCTATTCGGTGATTGAGTTAAAAATGATTGAGGCCATTCTGAGCGGTAAATACGAAGACCGTCGTCATCTGATTGAGGAAGCTGCCGGAGTAACAAAGTATAAATTAAGACGCAAGGAAGCCGCCAAAAAACTATTGTTCATTCAAAATGATTTGCAAAGAGTAAACGACATTGTTTCTGAAATTGAAAAGCAGGTTAATTCTTTGGCTCGTCAGGCAAGCAAAACCAAAAAATATAATAAATTACAGAGTGAGCTTAAAGAGCTTGAATTAAAGCTTTTCTTTTATGAATTCAATAATGAAAAAAGTTTATTATCATCTCTTCAAGATAAAATGGCTGACTTTAGGCTCACCAAACAACAAAAAGAAGAAATTATTTCAGTTAACGAAAACAACCTCAGAGAACTCGAATCCAAATTCTTCAAATTAGACGAAACTTTTCAGAATTCAATAAATACTGAATCATCAATTAATAACGATATTAATTCTATTTCAAAGGAACTTGCTGTCAACGAACAAAGAATAAAAAATCTTACTGAGTCCCAGGAAAAACTTCAAACTGAAATTAAAAATTCTGAAAATATGATTTTGACTAATAAAACTTTAATAACTGAATGTGAGAACAAAATAAAATCCCTGAAAAATGAATATCTTAAATTGCAAGAATCTGTCAACTTCCACAAAATTGAGATTGAAGATGCTCTAAAAAATCTTAAAAGATTAAGAGATAGTAATAATGTTTTATATGAAAAGATTATTAAGCTCGAAAGTGAAGTTCAGATTAACACTCAGTCTATCCAAAAGAACAATAAAAGGGAAGTCGAAATACAAAAACTGACGGAGCAGCTCGAAAAAGAGCAACTTGATATTCTCGATTCCATATATGACTCAGAAAAATCATTAGAAAATTATTTCAAAAATCGCTCCGAATTAATCACTTCGGTTCAGGAAATTAAGCTGAACCTTGAAAAATCTCTTCTCAATCAAAGCGAAATAGACGGTCTCATTGCCAAATTACAGGAAGAAATATCAGAATCCAAGGTTAATTTAAATTCCAATATTACAAATCTTGAATTCCTCGAAGGACTTGAGGAATCTGACGAAAGCACAAAATTTCTGCTTAATTCGAGTCAGTGGAATATTGATAATGGTAAATTTACTCTCGCAGAGATTATCTCAACCGACGAAAAGTTTAGAATCGCCATAGAATCAGCTCTGGGTGCCTATTCTAATTGCTTGGTTGTCGATAGCAAACCTGCATTAGACAATGCCATTAAAATACTTAAAGCTGAGAATTTAACCAAAATACCATTCATCTGTAAAGAGTTAATTCCTGAAGCAGAAAATTTTCAAAATCTGAAAAAAACTTCAAAAATTTATGGCTGGGTTTCTGATCTTATCAATAATGATAAAATTATAAAAAAAATAATAAGACTTTTAATCGGCAAAACTGCTATTGTCGAAGATTTTCAAACAGCACAGCAACTTATCAATGAAGGCATTATTGATGTCGGTGTAACACTTGATGGTGAGTTAATAAGCAAATTTGGTTATTTTAAAGTTGGAACACCTACAAAAACCGAGGGTTTAAAATTGGGCAAGGCTGAGCGTATTAAGGTTTTAAATAATGAAATCGAAAAGAATAAGAAACAGATAGAAAAACTCGCACATCAGCTTTCCGATTTAAAACAAAAAAGAGATTCAATTGATATTCAAGAAATCAACAACATACTCAGAACGGCTGATAACGAATTGAGTGAATGCGAACGACAAATATCACTAACCCAATATAAAAAAGACTCACTCGAAAAAACTTTGGATACAAATCGCAATCGAATATTAAAGCTAAAAGAAGAACTTGATCTGATTAGGGGGGAAACCTATAATTATGAACAATTAAGCGATGAATATAATGATGAACTGCAAATTTCTCTGGATGAGTTCAACATCAAAAAACTCGAATTGGATAACATTGAAACAGAATTCGCCAAAGAGCAAGCTCTTTTCAAAGAAATGGAAATGAATCTAATAAGATTTGAATCTGATATTAAATCACTTGAAAGCAAACGCGACAATTTGAAAAAGCAGATAATAGCTGAAGAAGATAAAATCCTAAGATTCAGGAATGAGTACTTTTCCAACGATAATTTAATGAAACAACTAAAATATGAATCCGAAATATCAGAAAATAAAAAATCCATCCTGATTTCAGAGCTTGAGGATGCCGTTTTCAAGAAAAAAATGATTCTCGAAGAAAGAAGTTCAATCGAAGAACAGATTGAATTATATTCATCGGACTTAAGCAAACTCAGAAAAGAATATGAAAAATCGCTTGAAGCTTATCATCGCCTTGATTTGGAAGTTAACGAAAAGAGCAATCTGATCAAAAGCATCTTGAACTTGGCTCAGGATAAATATGATACTGACCTTAATTCTGCTCAAATTAATTTAGAGGATAATTTTTCAATTGCGAATGTCAAGGAAAGCATCAATGAAATTCGGTATAAGTTGAAAGAACTTGGCAGTGTCAACTTTGTTGCTCTCGAAGAATTTGAAGCTCAAAGCAAACGACTTGAATTTTACGAAAAACAGGTTAAAGACCTTGTTGAATCAGAACAAACACTTCAGGACACAATTGAAGAAATCAACACAACCGCAGAAGCAAAATTTCTTGATACATTCAATAGAGTTAGTCAACATTTCAAAGATTTATTCAGAACTTTATTCAGCCAAGAGGCTGAAGCTGAACTAAGATTGATTGAACCAGAAAATCCACTGGAGTCGGATATTGAAATTGTTGCCCGACCCCCCGGGAAAAAACCTCATTCAATCGAAATGCTTTCGGGCGGTGAAAAAACGCTAACCGCAATCGCCCTTTTATTTTCTATTTATCTTGTTAAGCCAAGTCCTTTTTGCATCCTGGATGAAATTGATGCCCCGCTGGACGACTCGAATATTGATAAATTCATTAATCTGATAAGGCAATTCAGTAAAAACACTCAGTTTTTTATTGTTACTCACAACAAAAAAACGATGGAAGCCTGTGATACTCTATATGGCATAACAATGCAGGAAGAAGGTGTTTCGAAAGTTGTATCTGTTCGCTTTGTGGAGGCTTAAATCCTATAATACAATCAATCCCTGTTTGTTGGCATTCTAACAGCCAAAACAGGGCAAGGAGCCTTTCGAAGAACTTTCTCGGTTGTGCTGCCGAATAGAAACCTTTCGAAGCCGTTTCTTCCGTGAGTGGCTATACAAATCAAATCAATTTTATTATCGTTAGCATAATCAACAATCTCGTCTGAAGGTCTGCCGTGAGAAACAAATTTAACAACTTTTATTGCTTTTGCAGTTAATTCCTGCTCAATTTTGGATAGCTCCTGATTGGAACTTTCCACAAGTTCTTTATCCAAATCAACTAAACCAACCTGAGGAAATCCGAGGTCAGTGGGATAGACAGAAGGCTCGATTACGTGGATAATATGCAATGTCCCACCTGTTGATGAGGCAAGTTCTATAGCATAGTCCAAAGCCATTCTGCTTTGTTCCGAAAAATCCGTTGGAACCAAAATTTCTTTAAATTTAAACATATTATTTTCTCCAGAATGATTTTTAATTTTGATTGTCTAATTTATAAAAAAAACCACATAAATAAATACTATTTTTCAAAAAAAAACCCTCTCTGATATTTTTTTCAAAGAGGGTATTTGTTTGTTTGAAAAGTGCTTATTTTACAACTTGCATTGTCTTGGTTTGTGAGTATATGCCGGATGTAAGTGTATAGAAATAAACCCCGGACGGAAGATTTGCCGTCTCAAAAGGCACGCTGTAGCTTCCGGGAATCATATAATTATTAATCAAGACTGCAACTTCCTGACCCATGCTATTATATACTTTAAGACTGACATCTCCCGGACTTTCGAGGGCAAAATCAATGTTTGTTGAATTGCTAAAAACGGGATTTGGGGAGTTCTGATTAAGTCTGAAAAGCTGTGCATCATAGGAATTAGCCTTGACACTGGTTGCCCCATCATAAAGTCCCGCTAAAATCATGGAGAAATTTTGTTTAATGTTTTGTCCATTCAAAGCTCTTAACTTTTGAGCAATAGCTGGGTCTTGCCATGTTCTATACCATAGGAAAGTAGATTCGACGGTATCGGACATGTTATTTCTTCTAATAATTGTAGCATAGGTTTGTTTACGTGGAAGTTGCCACTCAAAGCCACCAAGCATTCTGACTGAGTCCCTTGTTGGATTTGAATTGGCAGAGAAAATCAAAAAGCCGAAATTTTTACCGGGTTCGACAACAATAGGTTTATTCAAGCTTAAAATAACTCTGTATCTTCGGGTTTGTCCGCCGCCTATATCTACTAATCTTGTATTAATAGTATCCTTGTGAATTTTAATCTGGTCGCCCAATTCTTCATAATCAACATTATTCAAATCAAATCTGAATCCATTCCAAACACTTGTGTCATTTATATTAATGCTTGGCAAAGTTATTGGATAGAGCCAGAAGTCACTTGTAACTTCAGGTCTTATCAACAATCTGAATAAATCTAGTGCAATTGTATCAATAATTAGTTTGCCAGGTAAAGCTGGTTGAAATTGACCAAATCCATAAGCATTTCCCCAATTGCCTAATGGAAATGGATAATCATAAAAGCCTGTGAATACCCATATATCGTTTGGGTCCTGAAAATTTGGATTTGGCGGATAAATAAACGCTGAGTCACTCGTGTCTTTCAAAGTGAAAATATACCTCCTTTGAAGTGCTTCAACATCATAAAAAAGAGAGAAGGGTTTTGTTTTGGTCGGTTGAATCATTTCCGGATTTAGTTCCGCTTCTGTATGAATTTGAGGTAATAAATATTCCCTGATGCCATTATCAGGAACTTTTGTTATATCACCCTTTAAAGTGTTGATCATTACTCTGGTTTGCTGCGAATAAGCAATTGTTGTGGCAAGTAACAATAGTGCGATAAAGTATAATTTTTTCATAAAAAACCTAATAAAATTGATATTAATAATTATTTAAAGTCTTTTCCTTTTAAACAATGTAATGACACATTCAGTTGGAGTTTAGTTACATTATTTAAAATATACAAACAACAAATTTAATATAATTATATCGATTTGCAAAGGATAAGTTAAGAGTTTTTTTAATTTTTAAATTGAGCAACAGCGAAAAGCTCAACGGCAGTTGTTGCCTGATAGAAATATTTAAAAATATCAACAAAGGAGGGATTTTGTTCAAAGGAACTACTAAAAATCATTTGTGATTGCCAGAATGCTTTTCGTGTCAGTCTTGTGTTTGGTTTCTTTTTTTCAATTTTTTTTACTAGAAAATTCTGACTTGAAAGCAAATAATCAAGAGATTTATGTGAAAAATGAAAATAATGATTCTGTGGTTGGAACCAAATCCATTTGCTTTTCAAAAATTTCGCCCAAATCGAATCAAAGGCTGGAACACGTATAAATAAATAACCTTCAGGTTCGATTTTCGATTTAAGTAAATTTATAAATCTGACAGGGTCGGGATTGTGTTCGAGTGAATGCCAGAGCGTAATAACATTAAACTTATCCTGAATTTCCGATATATCTTTAACAACATTCAATCCTAATTTGGTGCAGTAATTTCTTGCGGTTATAGATGGTTCAACCCCTCTAACTTCATAACCAATCCTTCTCGCTTCATCAAGAAAAAAACCTTTGTCGCAGCCAATATCAAGTAATTTCGAAGGTGGCTTGACGTAGTGGTTAATTTCTCCAATCAAAGAGAATTGTTCCGGAATTCTGGTAAGTCTTCGCTTTTCGGTGATAATAAAATCTGATTCGGTTATTTTGTAAGCTTTTTGATAATATTCTTCCAAATCGGCTTCCTCGGGTATTTCAGAATTAAAATATATATAACAAGCCGGACAGTAGAATAATTTGGTATTGCCAAAGTTTTTTTTTATCAGTTCGTTCGAGCCACAAATGCGACAGCTGTTAGATTCAATTCTCAATTGACCCTCTGCCTTTGTTCAATTTGTAATTTAAATATTTTGATATATTTGATCTAAGCTTAATTTTCAAGGGAGAAGAAACCAAAGAAAAAATCCTGAGATTCTCGCCTTTTTTTACATAGTAGGTATTAATAATGAAAAATATCATTGCAACAGGTATCCAAAGCCCAATAGTAACCAGGTTATTTCCGGTAATGAAATTAATTTCGAACAATAAAAGCATAATATAGAAAGACATACCGGCAATTCGCCTTTCATCTTCGTCCAAAAATGATAGTTTTTGTGGGTTTTTAATAAAATAAGCAGTAATGGCAAGCAGGACAGCAAACATACCAACAAAACCGAAAAAACCGAAAAGCCCCATCTCTGCCATTGCGGCAAGAAATCCAAAATCGCCAAATTCAATATCTTTCCCCTGATAATATGTTAATCCCAAGCCAACGCCAAAAATCGGATTTTCTTTCCATATTTCAAAACTTTTACTACCGGATTCAAGCCTTACACCAAATGATTCTCCAGGTGTTGCTATTGCTGTCTCTGAACCCCATTCCGCAATTCCCGTTATCCTTTTCTGGAATAATTCAATCACGCTGATTTGAGTGTATGACTTTACGGCAAAATCAGTAACAAAGATTACTAAAACTGCAAAAATTACAACCTTCCAAATTTTTGAATAATTCTTAACTTTTTCGAGCAAGAAATAGCCGCTAACAACCAAAAACAATCCGACCACACCAGTCATTGAATATGCTATTAATAATCCGACAACAGAAATAGCAAGGAATATATATATTAATGTTTTTGATTTAAAAAATGGCTGTCGCCCTTGCAACCACGGCACAAATATAAATATGAATATATATATATTGAATAATGCTAACGCTGAAGGCTCGGAAAAAATTGAAGTTGCCCTGAAAAAGTCACCATAACTCAGACTTAGTTGCTTTACCATTGAAGTATCAGCTTCAGCTTCAGACTTTGGAACAAAACTGACATTGGTGTAATCAATCCAGGCAAGGGGAAGGTCGTAGGCACGTGCAACTATCTGATAAGCTGCAAACAAATTAATAAATAAACCGATAATCAACCAAGTCCTGACAGCATTTGTCCAGGTTCTTGCCTTTACGGGATAGAATGAATTTACCACAGCAAAAAAAACAAAAAATATATAATGGAATGTTGTTTTAAAATTTTGTAACAATAGACTGGGATCCCCAGATAATATAACAGGAATTGTAGTTACTAATGCAGAAAATAATAATAAAGCTAAAGCATAAATTGTAATATTTGGAACAAATTTTATCTCTTTGCCGTCCCAGATTAATTTCTTGAAAAAGATGAAAAAGCACAAAGCAAGACTTAAATCTATTGCAGTAACGCCATAATTCAATACTGAAAAAAACTGAAATGGCGTCAGAAAATATGATATAAAAACCAATATTATTGCTATGTGCATTTTTTTTTTTATTAAATTCCAAAAAAACAAAACTAACTTTGTTATCAATTAAATAAAAGAAATAAATCATTTTTTTTTAATTTGCTCCTTTGTTTATCAAACATTGAATTTTTAGAAATTGATACAAGAGAATATAAATTGCAGTGACTTTCCCGAGCAAAAGCTAAGCGGCCGAATAAAATTTTCCTTTGACAATCTTCCCGGCAACATGGAAAAGCTACTCGATGCAGGTTGTTCTTATGGCTATGGCACAAAGTATTTCTCAGAAAAATCTAAAGAGACTTTTGGTATTGATATTTTTGAAGAGCATATCAGAATTGCCCAAGCAAAATATCCTAATATCAATTTTTATTGCAAAGTTACTGAAGACACAGGTTTTGAATCAGAGTTTTTCGATGCTATTGTTTTCACTGATGTTCTTGAGCATACAAAAGATAAAATTAAATCTCTTTCGGAATTATTCAGAGTATTGAAAAAAGATGGAACGATAATCATTTCTACTCCGAACAAAGGCTTATTTAGATTTCTTGATCCTTATAATTATGGATATTATTTAAGGAAGCTTTTTCCTTTTATCTATAAGTTTTTATATAAAATTATAAGGTTTTTTAAAGAAGGCAAATTACCAAAAGAATATAATCCTGAACACCTTGATAAGCATTTTCATTATTCACTCAAAGATTTAGTAAAAATGTTGGACAATTCTGATTTCAAAGATAACTATGAGATTAAAAAGGTTTTCAGGTCAGGACTTTTCATCGAAGTATTTACTATGAATCTGGAAGTATTCCTGAGCATATTTCTAAAAAAAAGATTCAGAGATACTATACTTAAACCCTTTGTATGGCTTTCTGAACAAGATTATAAAATCCCTTATGGTATATTTGCTTACAACATAGCAATTGTTGTTCAGAAAAGAAAACGTGCTAATGAAAATCATTGATTAGGATAAATTTTCAGGAAAATAATACCATTTCCTGGTATCTCCAAGGGTATGATAATATTGCCGGTCTCCCTGCTTGAAATATCAGACTTATATGTTTTAATCAAATCATCGCCTTGAACTTTATAGAATGCTTTTTGCTTTTTCCAGTGATTTTCGATTATTTTTTCATCATAAGCACCGGCTATGTTCATATCGTATCTGGATTTACCTGGCTTTGGACTAATTTTTAATTCTTTACAATATTCCAGCCACTTATTAAAAAAGTTTGAATTTTCAGAATCTATTCGGCTTTCTTCAAGTTTAAAATTTTGATTTGCTATGAGGTCATTAATTTTAAGCAGAAATTTTATACCGGATTTTGCTGAATGTCTGTCAGGATTAAAATTATAAATCAGAATAAAAACAGAATCCTGCTTTTTTGTGGCTATTCCATCAAAATTTTGAATTGTATTATTAATTGGGTTGGTAACCGAAATCCTTGTGCTTCCCTGCATATTTTCGAGAATTTCAAACAGATTATAAGTTGGCGATCTAAGTTCTTCGCTTGTATAACCCCATTGAGTAAAAGCCTCCAAGCCAACATCCAAAGAGTATTTGTAAACAGCTGCGTTCCAGGCTGAACCAAGTTCAGTTCCATCGCTGCAATCGAGTTTTAAACCTTCTTCATCAAGATAAATACTAGCTTCGGCGACTTCGATTTTTGCTTCATTAAAAAACGGGCTTAAATCCTTTTTTAGTTCCTCTGTTAAGATTTTTATGTCTTTGGGTTCAATCCCTATTTGATAATCGCCATTTGTTTGCAATTGAGCATAATAAGAATAAGAAAATCTCGGGCTGGAATCCTTTGGAATGCGTGGCAAAGCACCGGCATCATAAGGAACTATGTCCGAGACGCTCAGTTTACTTATGTGAACACCTCTTGAATTATTTGCCTTGAAGCCAATTTTGCCATTTGACGATGATTTTGAATCATAAACAACAGCATAAGTGATTCCGTCAATACTCAAAATTTTAACGAAGTCATCATTAATAAATTCAAAATTGTGCCAGTCAAGCGGACTGATTCCTCGGCTATCTCCTTCGTGAGTTATCAGATAATCCTGAATAAACATACTGCTTTTATCGTCATTAGAAACAAAAGCAACTTTTCCATAAGTCTGATTTACATCGAAGACTCCACTAATAATTTTCTTCCCGTTCAAAACCAATGATAAATGATTTTCTATTCTATTCCAGACTTCTCTGTCGCCATCAGTTGTAATATCGCCGCCTATTCTCAAATCGAAATCATTAAATTCCCCAGCTTTCCAATGGGATATGGCAGAGATAATAACTTTGTCTCTTCCATTTAATTTTCTTATCAGAATTAATGAGTCATTATTTCTAATTTTAATCCCCCAATAATTCAATGAATCAGAGTAATTGAAAACAATCAGATTATTTCCGTTAGTGTTTGAGTTATTTGTTTCAATTTTCAATTTTGCCCTGATTCTATACTCATAACAAAACAATGGATTAGAGTTGCCAACTATGTAAGAATCATTTTTTAACTTTAGCACACCTTTTTCCATTTTGCCAGTCCTTAAATTATTGTAAATGAAATCTTCGGGAAGTTCAGTAAAATTTCCATAAAAATAAGGTTTTGGAAGTCCTGTCCATGAAGATTTTTTAATAATTTCCTGTCCGTTCACGATTTTTTTGTATTCTGTATAGCCATGATAATTAAGGATAAAAGCACTATAATTATTTGAATCCTCATAGTCAAAAATAAGCCAGGCTACATCGCTTCCCTCTTCTCCGGAAGTATCAGTTTTCATTTTGAAATTTAATTTATAATTTTTTGGCATATTATCATTAAGTATAGCTTCAGCATCACTTAATATCATTGCATTTTTGCCGGCATGATGTTTTCCTTTAATTTTCCAATCCACTACATCATTAAAATTGCTGACATAATGATATTTGCAACCTATTATATTGTCAATGATTATGTCGTTCTGACCATTTTCATTAAAAAAACCGATTTTACCGCCTCCGTAGAACTGGACATTTACAGAAAGAATCGGTATATCGTTAATTTTAATTTTAATTGTATCTATAAAACTGTTTATCTCAAACTTATAATCCCTAAAACTGGAAATGTTAAGCTCTTTAATTTCCAAATCAATAATTTTGCCCTCTTTTTTCTGTGTAACGGATAATATGCTTTTATCCCCAAAAGAAAATTTAATTAAAATGTAATTATTATCATCTTTAAAATTGAGCAAAACACCTAATAATGCTTTTGCTTGGTCTTTTCCTGCATATTTTGAATTAAATATCAAATTGTAGTTAGTCCAATCAGAGGCAATTTTCGAAAAAACTTTACCTTCAGAAATGACCAACTCGCTATTTATTATTTTTGCCTTCCCTTGAACTTCCCATTTTGTCAAATCCAAATCGAAATTTTCGACAAAATTATTTTTGTAATCTTCCTTCAGCCATTTGGCAATAGCAATTGACCAAGGATAAAACATAGAACTCGTATCTGATAACATAGTTGGAGCCATAAAATTTCCCGGATGAAGAATCTGATTATTATTCGGATTTTTCAACCCTTCACGCATAGCAGCCAAAGTTACGTCATATAATTTTTTATATTCTTCCAAACCGTTATTAAACCAAACGTAGAAATCGGGTTCAGTATATAACCTGAAATGAAAATCATTAATTCTTGAAGGAAAGGTTTTTGCCAGATAGTCAAACAAACTTGAAATATAATCATAATATTTCTTGTAATTTTTTGGTTTTCCGATGTTTGCGTTGAAGGCACCATTTTCATCTGGCATATCCGAAAGACTTCCCGGAGTATTTCCAATCACTATTATAGGCCTTAATCCTGAGTCAAGAAGATTTTGTATAGATTTTCCCAGAAATGAAAAATCGTGATTACCATTTTTATCATAAAATTCATTAGTCTGTCTTCCTCCAGTGGTTGTCATTAGATTAGCTTCTCGAAGAAAATGATATCTGTGATGAGGATATGCCGGAAATTTTTTTGTGTGGGTCAGATCCCAAATATTTAATCTCTGGTAGGTTGGATAAATTTTACCACTTGGTTTATTTGGAAAGACAAAAACAGTGTCCTTAGAAATTAAAGTGAAATTGGTAACTTTGAAAAAAAGAACAATTAAGATAAAAAGTCTAAAAAAGTTCATTTCCAGATAATTTTTTAAGTTTTATACTAGATCAAATAAAGAAATCAATAGCTTGATATAAATTTTTGAACAAATAGTCAGCTTCATCGGGCTTTTCATTTAAATAATGATTTATTAAAATAGTTTTTGTTCCCGCTTTCTTTCCTGCAATTACGTCTGAAAGGCTGTCGCCAATCATATAAGATTTTCTTGGGTCAATATTCCACTTTTCGATTGCTTCAATCAGCATTCCTGGATTTGGCTTTCTTCGATAGCTCCCTGAACCTGTCAAATCAGTGCAGTAAAAAATATCATCAAAGCCAAAACCAAATAAATCAATAATTTTTTTTTGCATAACAGAATGGATCTTTTCGAGTTCTTTGAGTGATAAAATACCTTTCCCTACTCCCTGTTGATTCGTAATTATAATAGCTAAATAACCCAGTTTTTTTACAAGGTAAAAAAAATCAAAG
>CALHRB010000294.1 GCA_938038165.1 Candidatus Kapaibacterium sp.
ATATTTTTGTGAAATATATTGAATTTTTATTAAATCTGTTCTTTTCTCTGTGCATCAACAACAGCAATAGCAACCATATCAAGTATCTCGTTCACTTCTGCCCCAATCTGCAAAACATGAACAGACTTTGATAATCCTAAAAGGATTGGCCCGATGGGATGAGCCCCTCCAATCCTAACAAGTAATTTATATGCAATATTTCCAGCATCAAGGTCGGGAAAAATCAAAACATTAGCACCATCTTTTAAAGGACTGAATGGAAATGTTTCTTGAATTATATCACTCATAACTGCGGTATCGGCTTGCATTTCTCCGTCAATTAACAATTCTGGGACCTTAGATTTAATAATTCTTAGAGCCTCGACCATTTTGCTTGGTTGAGCCCCCGGAGCAGAACCAAAGTTGCTATATGAAAGTAATGCAACTCTTGGAGTAATATCAAAATTTTTGACAAATTCTGAGGCTTGAATTGCGATATCAGAGATATCATTTGCCGAAGGTTCAATATTAACTGTAGTATCGGCAAGGAAATATACGCCTTTTTTCGTATTAAGAATATAAAGTCCAGAGACTTTGTTATATCTTTTATCTCTACCTATAATTTGTAAAGCAGGTCTAACAGTTTTAGGATAATGAGAGGTTAACCCTGATATCATACAGTCAGCTTTATTAAGATGAACCATCATTGCACCAAAAAAGTTTGGTCTAGTTCTCATATGTCTTTCGGCAACACGGTAAGTGATGCCTTTTCTCTGACGTAATGCATAATAAACATCAACAAATTGCTGAATATCACTGTAATCATAAGGATTTACAATTTCTACTCCTGTAAGGTCGTAGCCATTTTCATCAGCAATATTTTTTATGACTTCAGGATTACCAATTAAAATTGGACGAGCTATGCCTTCATCAACTGAGAGCTGTGCTGCTTTTATAATCTTTGGTTGGTCTCCTTCGGGAAAGACAACAGTTTTTGGATTTGATGCTGCTTTCCTGTAGATGGGTGTCATAATCAATTGAGCTCTACCCATTCTTATATCGAGATCACGTTTGTATTGTTCAAAATCCTCGATTGGGAATTGAGCTACACCACTATCCATAGCTGCCTTGGCTACTGCTGGGGCAACCCATGTTAAAACTCTTGGATCAAAAGGTTTTGGGATGATATAATCCCTACCAAAACTCATTTCTTTGACACCGTAAGCACGCTTGACACTTTCGGGAACATCTTCCTTGGCTAATTTTGCAAGAGCATAAGAAGCAGCTTGTTTCATCTCTTCATTAATAGCGGTGGCTCTAACATCCAAAGCACCCCTGAAAATGAAAGGAAAACCCAGAACATTATTAACCTGATTGGGATAATCCGATCGTCCAGTTGCCATTATTAAGTCCTGACGTGCATCGAGAGCATCATAATAGGTTATCTCAGGATCAGGATTAGCCATTGCAAAAATAATAGGATTGTCTGCCATTGTTCTGACCATTTGTTTAGTTACGACATTGCCCTGAGACAAGCCAACAAAAACATCAGCACCAACAAGAGCATCTTCGAGAGTTCTTCTGTCAGTCTCAACGGCAAATTCTTCCTTGAATTCATTCATTCCCTTTGTCCTGCCTTTGTATATAACTCCGTTTGAATCACACATGATCACATTTTTCGGGTTAATTCCCAAACTAATATGGAACTTAGCACAAGCAATGCCAGATGCACCTGCACCATTATAAACAACCCTGACTTCATCCATTTTCTTCCCGGCTAATTCAACAGCATTCAGCAAGGCAGCACCGCTGATAATAGCTGTTCCATGCTGATCATCGTGAAAGACCGGAATTTTAAGTGTTTTCTTCAATTCTTCTTCAATGTAAAAACATTCAGGTCCTTTGATATCTTCAAGGTTGATACCGCCAAAAGTTGGTTCGAGAACCTGACAAACCCTAATAACTTCGTTTATATCTTTTGAATTTAATTCAATATCGAACACGTCTATATCGGCAAAGGTTTTAAATAATACACCTTTGCCTTCCATAACCGGTTTACCTGCTTCTGGACCAATATCGCCGAGCCCTAAAACTGCAGTTCCATTTGATATAACTGCAACTAAATTTCCTTTTGCTGTATATTCAAATACTTTGCTAACATCATGGTGAATTTCTCTACAAGGTTCGGCAACTCCAGGGGTATATGCCAGAGAAAGATCTCTTTGAGTTATGCAAGGTTTGGTTGTTATTACTTCGATTTTCCCTTTTCTTCCCATGCTATGGTATTCAAGGGCATCTTCTCGTCTGATTTTCATTAATTCTCCTATTTTGTAAAAAAAGACTGGTATTTATTTGGTTTGGACTATGTTTTCTTCTGCGAGCTTTATTTTTCGAATTTTGAATCAACGATTTCAAAATTATTCTAATAAAAAAACAAAATTATGACTAAAAATTGAGAATAAAAAATTAATGTTTAGGAATTGTTTATTTTATATTAGATTTTTTTACTCCTTAACCAATTCCCGGGTTGGGTAGCCCATAATTCTTGATATCAAGGTCAAAGATGGAATTTCATTCAATATTAACTTGATGATAACCATCAGAGGAACCGACAAAATCATTCCAGTTACTCCCCATATATAAGCCCAGAAAACCAATCCAAACAATACAGTAACCGTGTTCAAGGTTAATTGATTGCTTAATATCATAGGTTCAAGAAAATTTCCAATCGTGAAATGAACACCCATCAAAACAATTAATAAAGATACTACTGTCTGAATTGCTTCAAATTGAATAAATCCCATCAAAACTGGTAGAAGAACTGATATTATCGAGCCAAAGGTTGGAATATAATTTAAAACAAATGCTAATAGCCCCCAAAAGTATGCAAATTTGACTCCAAATAACAACAGAATGATGGTTACAATAACACCCGTTGCAAGATTGATTAATGTTTTAACTACGATATATTGAAATACAAGATTTTGTATTTTTTTATAATTTTCATTGACACTATCAAGATTTCTTTTTTCGAAAACATATTTCAGATAGTCATCCAAGCCCGTAATACCTGATAGCAAGAAAACATAATATAAAGCAAAAGTTACAAAAGACCCCATAAATGAGCCAACATTTTTGGCTATAATACCTGCTGTTTTACTCACAGTATCAACGTTTAAAAATTTTGTTATTTCTGAATAGACAATATTGACCTTTAAACGCATTCCTGTTAAATCATTGATCCAATAAACAAGACCTCTTACTTTTTCATCAAATTTTGTGAACAGAAATTTTTGCTGGTCCAATATATCAGTTGTTGTTCTAACTATGATAATTGCCAAAGTAAAAAATATAACAAGAGTGATGATTGTAATTATTGGCAATATAAGCCATTTGGGTGTTTTCTTTTTTAGTAGGAATCTTGTCGGTGGTTGCATTAATATTGATAATAAAAACGCTAAAGCAAGAGGAATCAATAAATAAGACAGTTCCTTCAAAAGATAAAATATCAAAACAATCAAAAAAATGATTAATATGTTTTTTATTGTATGTTCGTTCTGCATCTTTTTAAAAGATTATTCAATTTAGCCCTTCTTAATCCATTTTTACAAAATTACTAATAATTTCAGGAAATTTATTTAAAAGTTCATCTAATTTAGACAAATCCTTTCCGCCTGCAGTTGCCAGATGAGGCTTTCCACCACCAGAGCCGCCAATAATTTTAGCTGATTCAGAAATGATTTTTCCAGCAGGAATCTGCTTATTCAAATCATCTGTGACAACGCAAACCAGCTGAATCTTATCCTCAATCTTAGTTGCTAAAAGTCCAATACCGTTTTTCGAAAGCAGATTTCTCAATTCTTCGCCGAACATTCTTAACTCGTCTATATTTTCCGCCTGAACTTTCCTGGCAATTATCCTTATGTTGCTTAAATTTTTGGACTCCGTTATCCAGTTTTCCATTTCGTTTTTAATTTCTTCAATCTTTAAATTCGAAATTTCCTTTTCTAACTGTTTTATTTTTGAAATTAATTCACTTGTTTCAGTGTCTTTGCTGTGTATTTTATTTTGAAGGTCTTCTATATAGTTAAGGACAGAATTACCTGTTATAGCTTCCACTCGCCTTACACCCGCAGCAATTGAGGATTCAGACAAAATCTTAAACAATTGTATTTCGGAAGTATTTTTAACATGGGTACCGCCGCAGAACTCCATAGAATAGTTCTCATCCATTATAACCACCCTGACAATATCACCATATTTATCTCCGAAAAACATTTTTGTTCTTTGGTTTTTTATTGCTTCTTCGATAGGCAAAACTCTTGTTTCAACATCAATCCCATCAAAAATCTTCTGATTGACTATATCCTCAATTTTTTTGATCTCCGAAGTTTTAACTTTCTCAAAATGATTAAAATCAAATCTTAAATAATCTGGTGCAACAAGAGAACCTGCCTGTTTAACATGTTCTCCAAGGACTCGCCTTAAAGCCTCGTGCAAAAGATGTGTGGCAGAGTGATTTTTCATTATTCTTTTTCTTCGATAGGTATCAACTTTTAGCAAAGCTATTTCCCCAATAAGATTTTCAATCTCTTTGTCTGTATAATGTACAACCGCATCTCCTATTTTCTTTAAATCAATTACATTATATTTCTCTCCGGCAAGTATGAATTCCCCAGTGTCTGATACTTGTCCCCCGCTTTCTACATAAAAAGGGGTCTTATCAAAAACAATTTTGTTATCCTGAACATAAAGAACTTTTGCTTCAGTTGATAATTTATAATAACCTATGAACTCAGTGGATAGTTCAGGTAGGCTTAATTCTACTTCCTGATGATGAACTTTCCGAGCTTTCCGGGATCTTTCTTTCTGAATTTTCATTTGTTCATCAAAGCCCTGAAGATCAACAGTTAAACCATTTTCTTCAGCCAGAATTTGAGTTAGGTCGAGTGGAAATCCAAAAGTATCGTAAAGTTGGAATGCATCAGCTCCGCTAATTACATTAGATGATATTTGATTTAAACTTTCAAGAATACTTTCGAATTTTTCTAATCCTTTGTCCAATGTTTGCAGAAAGCTTTCTTCTTCAGCCCGAATAACTTTTTGAATTATCTGCCGATTTTTTCCCAACTCTGTAAAATAATCCCCCATTGTTTCTATTAAAGTATCAAGCAATTTATACAATACAGGTTCTTTAAACCCAAGATTTCTTGCATATCTTGAAGCCCTGCGAAGTATTCTTCTTAAAACATACCCCCTACCCTCGTTACCGGGAATGGCACCATCGGCTATTGCAAAACTCAAAGTTCTGATATGATCACTTATGACTCTCATTGCAATTCCATCTGGATCTTTCAAATCTTGCGAGTAACTTCTTGAACTTAATTTTTCCAACTCTCTGATAATCGGAAAGAATATATCTGTCTCATAATTCGAATCTTTACCCTGGATAACCGCACATATTCTTTCGAACCCCATACCTGTATCAACATGTTTTGCTTGCAGTTCTTCGAGCGAGCCGTCAGATTTACGATTATACTGAATGAAAACCAGATTCCAGATTTCGATTACCTCCGGGGATCCCATATTAACTAATCCTATGCCACTTTTGTTTGGGGTTTTGTCATAATGAATTTCACTGCAGGGTCCGCAAGGACCAGTTTCTCCCATTTCCCAAAAATTATCTTTTTCATCGAATCTTAGTATTCTGTCAGAAGGAAGAAATCTTTTCCATAGCTCGAAAGCTTCATCATCAGTTCTGTAAACAGTAGCATATAACCTGTCTTTTTCAAGGCCCCATACCTCAGTAAGTAGCTCCCAAGCCCATTCAATAGCTTCTGATTTGTAATAATCCCCAAAACTCCAGTTACCCAACATTTCAAAAAAAGTATGATGGTATGTATCTTTGCCAACTTCTTCCAGATCGTTGTGTTTTCCGCTGACTCTTATGCATTTCTGGGTGTCGGCTGCTCTCAGATAATCACGTTTTCCGATACCTAAAAATACATCCTTGAACTGATTCATTCCTGCATTTGTGAACAGCAATGTCGGATCTCCGTGAGGAATGACAGGACTCCCGGATACTATTCTGTGTCCTTTCCTTGCAAAAAAATCGAGAAATGAGTTTCGTATTTCAGAAGATTTCATAATTTTTATTGTTAATTAATATTTTCTAATTCAGAAAATTATAAAATGTAAAAAAAGATTATTTATTTTAAAAAAAAAAATCCGCCGATGTGGCGGATTTTAAAGTTTCTTTTGTTTTATTTTATTCGTCTTCAACTTTTCTTGTCTTTGTCTTTAGCTTTCTCATCCTCCTGAATTTCAGCTTTAAAACCTAAGTTATTAATTGTGTAAACCAACATATCAGGACTCATTAGTTCAGGATTGTACATTACTGTAAGAATCTTATCATCAAGATTTAAATTAGATTCCTCAACACCTTTGAGCAAAATCGTTATTGATTCGATTTTATCTTTTGCTGACGAACTGGATGCTGAGGTCTTAATTTTCAATTCTTTTAACCCATCAGCTGAAGCGATTGACAATGATGCTAAAGATGCAATCATAGCGATTAGGACAATTTTTGCAAGTAAATGTTTCATGTGATCTCCTTTGATTTTGAATAAACTCTTTCATATATACGAAAGAATAAAATCAAAGTTACAAAAATAAATTTAATTCTAACTAAAATATAAATTAATTAATATTAAATATTTATTGGTTTGATAATTGTTATTTTATTTTTAGTTTGCAATGCGTTCTGATATTTTGTTTTATTTGATTATTTTTTAAAATGAAATTAAAGCTAATTCTCTTTATTTTTTCTATTATTATTTATTCATATGCCAACTCCCAAAATACCATAATATTTTCTGAAGACTTTGAAATATCAAACAAACAAGAATTATTGAAAAAATGGGAGGAAATATCTAATCTGTCAGGAATGTCCTTATCATCCGAAAAGCCTCCGGCAAGCAATGGAAACAAGTCTCTTATGATCGTTTATAATCCTGCGAGAAACAATGGTGGACATCTTTTTAAGGCTTTTGAAAGAGGTTATGATAAACTTTTTGCTCGTTTCTATTGCAAATTTTCAAACAATCATTCACTAATCAACCAATTTGTCAAACTTGGCGGATATAACCCACAAACAAATTTTTCGCAGAGAGATTTTAATATTTTACCAAGTGGAGATGATAGATTTTCGGCTGGACCTATTGTTAGGACTTCATCAAAATTTTGGGATTTAAATGTTAATTGGAAAAATATGAGGGTGAATCCAGACACTGTTGTTTTACCTAATCATTTTAATCCCAACCCACCAGTTTATGCAAATGATAATAAATGGTTCTGTGTAGAATTTATGATCAAACTCAACGATCCTATAAATTCATCAAATGGTGAATTAGCTCTCTGGATTGAAGGGAAAAAAATTATTCATCTGGGTCAGGGTTTTCCTGATGGTTATTGGGAAAATGAAAACTTCCATCCCTCTGCTGACAATGCCCCTTTTGATGGTTTCCAATGGAGAAACAGCGATAATTTAAAAATTAATTATT
>CALHRB010000295.1 GCA_938038165.1 Candidatus Kapaibacterium sp.
CTAAGTGATTCTTGCAAAATTGCAATAAATGTTCAACTTGCAACTTTCTTTCTTTAATAAGCTTATCAGTGATTTTATCACATTTTGTTAATATCACCAGGAACTTTTTATTATTGTTTTCGAACCATTCCATCAAAGAAATATCAATATTAGTCGGATCATGCCGACTATCAACAAGCAGACATATAAGACGCAAATCATTTCTTGTCCTGAAATACTCAAAAATCAACTTAATCCATTTATCCTTCAAAGATTTTGGAACTTCAGCATATCCGAAACCGGGTAAATCTGCAAAAATCCACCTGTTCTCGACATTAAAAAGATTAATTTGCTGTGTTTTTCCGGGTGTAGCGCTTATCTTTGCTAAATTTTTCCTTAGAACAATACTATTAAGTAAAGATGATTTTCCAACGTTGGATCTTCCAGTGAAAGCTATTTCTGGTTTGTTCAATAAGGGTAATTGTGAGATATCTGAAACACCAAGAATAAATTCAGCATCTAAAATTTTCATATTTATCATCCAAATATTATTTAATCACCCTAAATAAAAGATTTTTATTATATAATCACAATAATTAATTTACGTATGTAAACCAATAAAATTTCTATAAAGAAAGCAAATTTAATTTTTAAAGAATATGGAAATTTATTTACATAATTCTCTTACAGGGAAGTTATCACATGTTACCCCACTTGATGGCAAGGTAATAAGAATGTATTCATGCGGTCCAACCGTTTATAATTATGCTCATATCGGAAATATGCGATCTTTTCTTTTTGCTGACTTGTTGCAAAGAGTTTTGAGGGTGGTTGGAAATTTTAAAGTCCTTTGGGTTATGAACATAACCAATATTGATGATAAAACCATAAGGGATTCCGCTTTTGGCAGTAATGAGTGGAAGGAGGAAATGGGCGAACAAAGCAATGATCCTCTTGAAAATTTATTGAAATTTACTTCCTTTTATGAACAAAAATTTTTGGAGGATATAACAAAGTTAAAAATTAATCTAAAACACTTTTATAGAATCCCCAAAGCTACTGATTTTATTTTACAAATTCAGGACACTATCCAGAAAATATACAAGAATGGATTAGCTTACTACTCTGCAGGGTCAGTTTATTTCAATGTATCTGAATGGAGAAAAAAAGACATTTATGGAAAATTATTCAAAATTGATTTTGAAAATTTCAGATCAGGTGAAAGAATAGAGTCAGACCAGTATGAAAAAGAACAAGCTGCTGATTTTGCTCTTTGGAAATCAAGGAAACCAGGTGAACCCTATTGGGAATTTGAACTCGACGGTCAGCGTTGCGATGGCAGACCCGGATGGCATATTGAATGTTCAGTTATGGAAAAAGAAATCCTTGGTCTTCCTTTTGATATTCACACCGGTGGAATTGATCTTAAATTTCCCCATCACGAGGACGAGATTGCTCAGAGCAAGGCTGCCTATGGAATTGATCCCACCGCTGTCTGGTGCCATAACGAATTCCTTGAAGTAGAAGGACAAAAAATGAGCAAATCATTAGGTAACTTTTTTACACTCAGAGATTTAGAAAAAAAAGGCATTGATCCTGTTGATATTCGATATGCTATGCTGTCTGCTCACTATGGCTCAGTTTATAATTTCACCTTTAACGGCATCAATGCTGCACGAAAAGCAAGATTGAGAATACAGGATTTTATATATTCTCTCTTTGATGAGGAAACTGAAGGTCCCGATAAGATAGATGTTGATGCTTTGCGTAATAATGTCTTCACTGAACTTGCAAATGATTTGCACACTCCAAAAGCTTTGGCTCATATTTTCACTTTTGTTAATAATATAAACCCTAAAACAATAAAACTTTCTTCAAAGAAAAAATTGAAATCCTTTTTTGTTGAACTTAACAAAATTTTCGAAGTTTGGACATTGGATCAAAAACCTGAAGAAAAACTAACAATTCCCGAACACATTTTAAAATTAGCAGAAGAGAGATTTCATTTAAAAAAGGAAAAGAAATTTGAATTGGCAGATAAATTAAGAAAAGAAATTTACGACGCTGGCTTTGTTATTAAAGATACAAAAGATAATTACGAAATAAATAGGATTGAATGATATATCTCAAATAATATATATAACTTTTCGTTTTGTCTTTGTTGTGTTTGTCAAACTATTACTTTCAATTCAATGAAGATTACATTTCCAGATGGTAACGTTAAAGAATATCCAGATGGTTCCACCGGATATGAAATTGCACGCTCAATCTCAGAAAGATTAGCAAATGAAGCTCTTGGTATATTTGTCAATGGTGAAAAATATGACCTGTCAAGAAAAATTCATCATGATGCTTCGATTGAAATTGTAACATTCGACGACCCAAGAGGCAAAGAAATATATTGGCACTCCTCTGCCCACCTCATGGCAGAAGCCATTCAGGAATTATATCCGGGAGTAAAATTCGGCATCGGTCCAGCTATAGAAAATGGTTTTTATTATGATGTTGATCTTCCTGACAATAAAAAACTTTCCTCAGAAGATTTGCCACTTATTGAAGCAAAAATGATTGAATTGGCAAAGAGAAACGCAGAATACCAAAGAATTGAAATTTCGAAAGCAGAAGCCATTGAACATTTCTCTAAAATAGGTGATCAATATAAACTTGAACTCATTGACGGCTTAAATGATGGAGAAATTACTTTTTATAAGCAAGGCAATTTTATTGACCTATGCCGTGGCACCCACATCCCCAATACTAATCATATAAAATATGTTAAGCTTCTGACAGTTGCCGGAGCTTACTGGCGTGGCGACTCAAGCCGAAATATGATGACAAGAGTTTATGGAATAACTTTCCCCAGAAAAAAAATGCTCGATGACTATCTTTATATGCTCGAAGAAGCTAAGAAAAGAGATCATCGCAAACTTGGGAAGGAACTTGAACTATTTATGATTTCTCCTAATGTTGGAGGAGGCCTCCCGATCTGGTTGCCCAAAGGTACAATCATTCGAAGAAAACTCGAAGCATTTATTTCCGAAGAATTAAAAAAACGTGGTTATGTTGAGGTTATCACTCCACACATTGGAAACATAAATCTATATAAAACCTCGGGTCATTATCCGTACTATTCTGATTCTATGTTTGCACCAATAAAAATTGAGGAGGAAGAATACCTGTTAAAACCAATGAACTGTCCTCATCATCATCAAATATATGCATCAAAACCTCGTAGCTATAGAGATTTACCTCTTCGCTTAGCTGAATTTGGAACCGTTTATCGTTATGAACAGTCGGGCGAACTGAACGGATTAACCAGAGTTAGAGGATTTACTCAAGATGACGCTCATATGTATTGCACCGAAGAACAATTAAAAGACGAAATCAAGCAAACAGTTGAACTTACTCAATTAGTTTTCAATACTTTTGGAATGACCGTCAAAATCAGATTATCTTTCAGAGATGAAGATTCATCCAAGTATGTAGGCTCCGAAGAAAGCTGGAACCACGCAGAAAAAGTCATCCAGGAAGTTGCAGATGAAATGGGATTGGACTATTTCATTGGTAAGGGTGAAGCCTCCTTCTATGGTCCAAAAATTGACTTTAACGTAAAAGATGCTCTCGGTCGTTCCTGGCAACTTGGAACTGTACAGGTGGATTATGTTATGCCTGAACGTTTCCAGCTTGAATATACTGGCGAAGATAATCAAAAACACAGACCAGTTATCATTCACAGAGCACCTTTTGGCTCTTTGGAAAGGTTCCTGTCTATTTTGATTGAACATTTCGCTGGTAATTTCCCCTTCTGGCTGGCTCCTGTGCAGGTTAATGTTCTTCCAATTGGTGAAAATCAGCATTCCTTTGCTACTGAAGTATTTAATATGCTCGACAAAACCGGTATTCGCTCTGAAATTGATTACAGAAGCGAAAAAATCAACAGAAAAATTGCAGAATCCGAACAGAAAAAAATACCTTTTGCCTTAATTATTGGTCAAAAAGAAACCGAGACTAATTCTATTTCCGTAAGGGAACACACAAAAGGGAACATCGGCAGCAAAACCTTAGATGAGATTTTGAAATATTTTATCAAATTAAATAATCCATATAGCTCAAAGAGCTAATCAAAACATATTTTTTGACTCTCTTGATAGCTTAATTATAAGACTGTCTTGCTATGTTAATTATAAGACTCTCCTGATGGGATAATTAAATATGTCTCAGGCAGGGATGCCTGAGCTACTGTGAATTAATTGCTCCTTATTGAATGCAATCTGCCACTGAAGAAATTGACAATAAATTTGTATCTAAGCCCTAAAATAATTAATCAAAGGCAAAAAATATATTTAATTGCCCGATTTTCATTATACTTATAAATTACTATTTGTCGTCTTTGGGTAGTGGACACGTTCTCAAACCAAAGATGGCATACAAAGGACAAAAGGAAATCAAACTAGTTATAACAAAAATTACTCCAAGCACTAACAAAATCAATGCTATTGTACCTGTTATTGTTCCAGTAAAATAAAGAATAGCAAAAATTATCGCTAATACTATTCTGATTATTTTGTCTAAAGTGCCCATGTTTTTTTTCATAGAACCTCCTAATCATTTATAAATTTTTAATTAATAAAACCAATAAAGTTACTATTGTCAAACATATTAAACAGACTATAAAAAACTTAATGGTATTTTTATTCATAAAATATTAAACCTCAGTTATAATGTCAAAGATGTTAACACTTAAAAATTATTTTCTTATATTTTCAAGTTCAATTATTCTGCTAAGGTATTTTTTATGTGTTTCTGTTAATTTAATATCCTCCATTTTTAAATTCGGATCAGGCATATACCAATCAAACTGACTAAAGAATTGCTTGTATTCTTTATTCTTGAAATCATAATTGTATTGAGCATAAATCAGATTTCTTAAAAGTTTCAAATCTTTGTTGCCAATCTCGGATTCCCGATAATAGTCATCATACTTTATATCATTAAGTGCATTCATAAAGTCTTCAGAAAACAAGCCTTTATTGAACAATCTGCTAACATACCAGTTTCTGTCGAATATACCAAAATAAATATCTTTTTGCGGGGAAAAATCTTTAATATTTATTCTCAATGAACCTGAAACTATTCTAAAAAGTTTTATATCATATTCCTCGAAAATATCCTCTTGGATTTTTTCATTACAAATTTTACCTGTGCCAATAATAGTCCATTCAGCTTCTTTGCCGAAAATATCGTCTATGAATACTAACTGATTTTCACCACAATCTATTTCAAGGGTAAAATCCTTGATGACCCCACCAGCCCATTTTCTACCTGTCTGAAGAACATAAGTGTAAATTTCTTCAAGATATACATAACTGCTGGCACTAAACTCATAACTGTGTAATATTTTATTCAAACCCGGCTTGAACTCAACTTCGAAAAGGTTAACAAACTGTCCTGACCAATCATCTTCTTTTAATTTTTCCGTGAAATCATTAAGCTGGCATGTGTCGCATCTACTCCATTTCCTCGAAAAAGGCAAAATTTCATTGTTAAAAACAACTGTAAATTTTCTGATTAATTTCGAAGGATTGTTTTCTTTCGGTGAATCAAAATTATAAAACGGGGAAACAAAACCTACAAGAGCTTTTAAATCTTGACTTTCAGGATTATTAAACTCAAAATATATATTAACTTTTGCCAATCCATTTTTACATTGAAAATTCAGTATCTCTTTTTCAAGCGATATTTTTGTTTCATTAACCGGAAAAATAACACTCCCGTTGGACAGAAATGTACCGTCATTTCCGGTCATGAACAGAACTGAAAGAAAAAAGAAACAGAACTTTATGAGTAATTTAATAATCAACATTTATGAATAAATAAAACAAAATTATGAATTTATTTTAATTAATCAAGTTCAAATTTTGCAATATTGTTTTATTTTACTAATCCTAAAGCTAGATATGACAATACATTGTTGCCACCTTCAACGAAAAAGCCGATGGACGCACTTGGAAAATTATAAATCATACTTTAATTGATATATTTGATTAACTTAGAGATTTAGAATTTTTCCTACTCTGATATATACAGTTGGTGCTGAAAAAATTTCTGTTTTGACTATGGTTTTGGATTTACTTGTTTTTTCTTTTGCTATTTTTTCAGAGATATTTGCCGGTTTTGTGTCAAATTCAAAAGAAACTTTTCTCTCGATAATGTTCAATGATTTAATGGCATTTCTTAGGGCAATGATTCTATTTTCTGCAAGCTCTTCAAGTTGTTCTTGAGTGCTTACTTTGATTTTCTTGGTTTTTGTCTTGTTTTTGGAGTCGATATAGCTAACTTTTTTGTCGTAAGGTTTGAAATTAGAGTCGTAAGTGTGAACAGTAATTATAACACTAACTTTTGGATTGTTTTCTAAGAATGTTTTCAACTCATCAAGGCAACCGAATCGCATGCTAATCAGATCGGAATGATTAGTTCTAAATGGATTAAAGGCACAAAGCTCGAGCCCGGTTTCGATCTTTTTAACCCTGAAATTCTTTTCAATTTCATTGTATTTTCCTGACTTTGTCAGTTCTAATTCAGCATCTTCACCAATAAGTAAATAATCTTTAAAGACAATATTGTATTTTTCACCTGCTTGTAGAACTTGCTGATAGGAGCCATCCGTTGAATTTGATTTAGCCTGAATTTGTTTGCCTGACTGGCTAAAGAAAATGACAGTAACTCCCAAAGGTTTATT
>CALHRB010000296.1 GCA_938038165.1 Candidatus Kapaibacterium sp.
GGTTGATTGAGAAATTTTTTTGTTAACAATATTTACTTTTGAATTATACCCCTCAGGAATATTTTCACCCAAACCAAATAAATAAACATTTATTCCCTTTTCAGAAAGACTATTTGCCCATTTCTGGGTGTGAGAAGAATTTATATTTGATAATAGCAGAATTCTCACGACTCTTTTATGTAAACTTTGTTTTGATTTTTTAGCCGAAAATTTGAGTAAAGAAGTAAAGTAAAAACAATCCAAAAAGGCAAATCAATTGCAACCCAACCAAATGTAATTATACTGATGCCTTCAAAAAACGCCCGGATAAACATACTAACTCCTACTGTAGCTAGTGCTATATTTAATAAGTATGTTTCATTAGAATGTAATTTTGAAAGTTTTAAATTGTCTCTTGCAATAGAAAAGAAGATATAAGGTAAATAAAGGGCTAGGAATAAACCAAATATTCCCATATCGCTCATAAACACCAGATAATAATTGTGCGAATTGTTGTAACCCCCTGTAATCACATTCACATCATAAAAAAGATATCCTATAAAACTATCCTGGAGCACAGGAGAGTAATTAAACATATTGAGTCCCCACAACCCAGGACCAACCCCAAATAACCAATTATCCTTAAACATATTAACTGACAGCTGCCATAGTAAGTCTCTTTGACTAAATCCTTGTTCCAATCTTAAAACAGTGAATAATATTTCGGATGTAGGTAACAAAAAAAGCAGTACAGTAATGGTTAAAGCGAAGAAAAGAATCAAAAAAGTAAGCTTTTTATTAATATTATATGTTAAAAATAACATACCCAATATTATTGAAAGACCAGCAGATCGTGATATTGTTGCTAAAACTCCCAGGCTTAGAATAAATATTCCGATTATTAATAAAAACTTAAAAGGTTTTGATTTTTTCAGTAGATAAAGAAAGAAAAATAAAGGAAAAACTACAACAATAAAACCAGAAAGCGCATTTACATTACTTAATAGTCCACCCGTTCTGAATGATGCTGAACCCATGAGAATCAGGTCAATTAGATTAAAATCTCTAAGATTTACTATGCTGGATATACTCATAATTATTCCAGCAAGCATTAACACATATATTATTGGATATATCTTTTCTTTTGTAGTAAGATAAACATAAAAAGCAAAAGCAATGAAAAAGAAGTAAAGTTCTTTAAAGATAATTTCAATTCCCTTTTGAGGTATTTGCGAAAAAACTGATGTTATCAAAATTGTTGTAAAAAAATATAGCAGGTATTTTTTTACTCTTATATCAATTGAGTAATAAACAAATTTAATTTCATTTTTATTCAAGAATAAAAATATCAACAGCGAAATAAATCCAAGTAAGTGTACAAATGCTCTTAATGTTGGGCTGATTTCTCCAACAACGACCAGATACATCAATAAAATAAAAGGAAGATAATGATCAGGTTTCAAAAAAATAAAATATATAATAAGAAAAGCTGCGGGAATTATTAAGATTTGAAGATCAGGGAAATAACTAACCCAAACTAGAAAAATCAATAAAAGACTCGTAGAAAAAAATATAAAGCCAAGCTTAGAATTATTTAATGATGAAACTGCATTCATTACAGATTGATCTCATTAAAAATCTTTAAAACTTTTTTATGTACTTTTTCAACATCTAGTTGGTTCATACATTCGAAAGAGGGGCAGCCATTTTTCCCTCCATCAGTAAAACACATTCTTTCATCCTTGTTCGGTGAACAAGGTAATTTTTTCTGAATGAAAAAATGTTTTTTACCTCTAGGTAAATGAAAATCTGGATTCGTAGGCCCGTAAATGCTAAATGTGTATTTACCAAGTAATGCCGCAATTTGGACTGGTCCTGAGTCATTACCAATAAGCAATTTGCAATTTTTAATTTCATTTATCAAATCAGCAATCGATTCTGTTTTTATAAAATTGATTTTTTCTTCCTGCAGATAGTAAAGAATTTCTTTACTAATTTTTCTATTATCAAAAATAATACACACATTTAAGTTTTTGCTTAATAGTTTAGCTAATTCAATAAATTTAATGAGTGACCATTCTTTAGATGTCCAACCTGCGAAAGGTGCAATGAGTATTCTGTCAGAATTAATTGGTGATTCTATCGTCTCTTTAAATTCAGATATTGGAATATTTTTTTTTATTGCATTCGTATAGATTTCCCGTGAGTGTTTACCTAACTGAAACTCACTAAAATTGTTATATATTCCTTTAAATATTCTTCTATTGAATCCGATAATATTCTGTGCTCTTGAATTGAAAATTAAACTTGCTGATGTCATAACACCAGTTAAATCAATAATAATTTTCGGCTTCAATGAGCTTAATATTTTCCTCGCTTTTCGATCCAGATATCGATCACCAAAGTGGAAATAATTCTTAGGAATCTGTTTAATGAATTTTTTATTGTGAATAAATTCATAAATTGGTACTGAATCAACATTACAGATTATAAAAATTTCTTCATCATAAAATTTTTTAATCGAATTGATTGCATCAAAGGTGAATACACTGTCGCCAAGCTTGTGAATTGAAATAACACAGACACTTTTTTTTTTCAATGGAATTTTGCTTGCAAAAAATCTGATACTGAAAAGAATAATATCAAAACATACAAATAATATTTTTTGTATAAATTTATTCTTAATCAACAAATCGTAATATTTAATTTGCTTCTTCATTTGTTAAAAGTATTGGCATAAAAGATTTTTTCAAAAAGAGCTCTTAACTTATTCCAACTTTTTTCGGTATATTTTTTCC
>CALHRB010000297.1 GCA_938038165.1 Candidatus Kapaibacterium sp.
ATGTTTTTTCTAAAGGATTATCAGACAAAATAGCACTCTGGCTCGTCCCAGAAAAAGTCATGGTAAATGAAAATTTGTTAATTAATCAATGGCTTGACATTTCATCAAAAAAAATAAATGCAAATCAAACAAAAACATCAAGAATGCCAAAATTAATATCAGAAGGAATTAATGGCTTCCATTCAGTAAAATTTGAAGGGAATGTAAAGTTCGTGGAGGAGGATATTGTAACTATAGATTATCATCCTGCAATCACTACTAACTTAGAATTCGAGGATAATACAAAAAAAACCTTATCTATAGTTTTCTATTGTGAGGATTTAAGTCGAAAGCAAGTTCTTTTCGAAGCTGGTGGTCCCGTTTCCGGTTTTAATATTTATATTGAACCTCCTAACATTCTTTATTTTGGAATATTTAAAGAAACGAAAAGGGTATTTTTAAAACAAATTATTAATCCCGGGGTTCATCTTGTTCAGCTTGAGTTTGATGGCTCTGGTTTTAGAGGAATTCTTGATGGGATTGCTACCGATTATAAAAAATTTGATGGAATCATATATGATTTCAGTTTAACGGGTATAGGTGCTGCTTCAACAGGGACAAGGTTCCATGATTTTACTACCGGTGTTACCTGTGGCTATCATTTTAGTGGAATGATGTCCGAAATAGTATTAATGAACGATTGTAATAGCTCTTCTTTTTCGAAAGTTGTTTATGATTATTTAGATAAAAAATACAATATTCACGGCAGCTATCCCCAAATCTGGAATAAATCAACTGAGTCTGATGAGCATTTTTTAGTGGAATCAGAAAAACAATTTTTTAAAATAAATAATATCAATAATGAATATACTCTTAACTTTATGATTGAAAATAATGATAATTGCAAAATAGAAGTTTATGATCTGAATGGTAGCTTGACAGAAAAGATATATTATGGCGAGATAAAATCTAATTTCGAATATAATTTCACTTTAAACTCCTCTTTATATAATTCAGGCATCTATTATGCAAGACTGAAAGGGAATAAAGCGATTATTTCAACGCCTTTTTTGGTTGTCAGGTAAATCACTTATCAGATAGCTAAAAAGGTTCTGATGTTTTACAAATCCTCATAAATGAAAAGATAAAATTTCGATTCCTTAAAGATAAAGTTAAAGGTAAATGTAAAATATGATTTTTTAAAAAATATTACATTTACCTTAACTAATAGCTATGACTATATTTAATATTTTTAGTTGCTGAAATTTTATGCTTATTTAAGAAGAATGATTTAAAGCAGCATCTTTTTTATTGAGTTAATTTAAATGCCAAAAAAATAATAATTTCAAGATAGCATCAAAAAAGATAAACTACCAAGCAAATTCTAAACCGAGATAGAAATTTCGCTCAGCCGCCGGGAAGAATTCCTTTCCTTCAGCTCCTGCAGCATAGAGATTATTCGTTAAATTATGAATTTGAAAAATTAGATTAAGACTCTTTGCGACAAATAAATTCTCGATTTTATAATTGGCAGTCAAATCTATATAGTAATATGAATCAACAATGTTGTCAGAGTAATAGTCCCAATCGAGATGCTTTTTGATTCGAGCGTCGGTTCTGAGCATATCTCCAAAATTATCTGAACGAAATTCACCAACATATTTGGTGGACACTAAAAGATTAAAATTGTTAAAAGAATAATTCAACCTTAGTAATCCCATAGCATCTGGAAAACCAGCTATAGGATTATCTTTCAGGTCGATTTTCTCGAGATTATCAGTTATAAAATTATATTTAACGATTCGATTTGAACTAATGGATAAATTTCCACCAATATTCAAATTCCCATATTTGCTTTCAAAGAGAAGATAACCAAATTCAATTTCAATTCCGTAATGTCTTGTTCTATCAGCATTGCCGTCAATCGGATTACCGAATATATCAACCCTTCCGCTTTTAACTAACTCATTAAAAAATTCCATCCAATAAAAAGTCAGATTTCCATAGAACTTCTCAGTGTTATAATTCAAACCAAGCTCGAAATTCAATAATTGCTCAGGCTTCACCAAAGGTTTAGTAAAATCATATCTGACAATTCCGCCTTGGATAGTGTCGCCTTCGAAAAGTGGTGCCCTTTGGTCGTCAATAGGATAAAGATTTTTCATTCTTGGCTCACGGCTTGTGAAGGCTGTCAAGCCATAAAAACTCAGATTTTCAGAAAGATGATAATTAAAACCAAATCTTGGATTAAAGAAATAGTAATTGATATCGAATAAGGGATCGCCATTACCAACAATTTTGTTTTCGGTATTTATAAATTGTGTGAATTTACTGCCCTGTTTGTCGTTCTTTATCGAATAATGCTGTCTGACAATTTGAAATTCACCAGTTAAAAGAAAATTATCCGAAAGAAAATAACGCTCACGTGCAAACAAAGAAAATGCTGATCTGACACCATTATAACTATAAAATTTATAATCTGGATCAAATCCAGCGGGAAGACTCTCTGCAATTTTGATTTTCCCCCAGTGCTCAGAATTATGAAAACGGATTTCAGCCCCAAATGTCAATTCACCATTATCGTGGTTTAGTATTAACCTTGGAATCCAACCATATTGCTTATTTCCTACCCAGGAGCGAATTATAGAATTACCGGGATTAGATGTGGGATTAAAACCGTATTCACTGGTCAACCTCAAATAACTTGTATCAGCCCACGAGCCATCATAATCGAAATAACCTTCTCCCTGATAGTAAAAAAGGCTAGATTTCAGCGAGAACATATCACTAATCTGCCAATCATTCAAAATTTCTAAATGCGGCTGTGAAAATTCTTCTACTTCCTGCGGCTTTCTTTCGGAGAAATAAGCTATTGAATCCCCGCTTTCATTATAACCCCAACCTCCCCAAGATGGATTTTTTCTTCTTAAAGATCTGTCTTTAATATATGATTTTGGTAAACCAGTATAAGCAAGTCCATCATATATGGGACCGCCAAAGATATTTATTTGTGTTGTCAGTTTATCAGTGAAAAGAACAGCCCCAAGAAAATAACTATTCAAATACGCAAAGGCGCGGTCTCTATAACCCTCGGAAATTATTCTGGAAAGCCTCGCATAAATTGCATAGTTGTCAATTAACCCTGAACCAACTTCTATTGACTGCTTGTTAAGGTTTAATTGCAAAAAAGAATTCCCTTCATTAGAACCATATTCCTGCCAACCAAAGCCTGATTGAATGAAAACACCTTTTTTATTTATGAAATTGGAGGTTGTCAGATTTATGCTTCCTCCGATAGCTGCCGCACCATAATTAATCATTCCCGCGCCTCGTTGCACTTGTATATTATCCAAACTTGAGGTTAAATCTGGAAAATCAATCCAATATACATTATGGTCTTCCGGATCATTTTGTGGAATGCCATTGATAAAAACAGAAATTCTCCTTTGATTGAAACCCCTCATTGTCAAATTGGAATAACCAATCCCATTCCCATTTTCGGAATAATAAATAACTGATGGCATTGAACTCAAGAACTTTGGAACGTCCTGAACTGTGTAGGTCTGATTGATTTCTGCCGAGGAAATCTCGGAAAATGTAACGGGAGTTCTTCCAGTTTCTGCTCTTGTAGTAGTTACAGTTATGCTCGGAACTTTGTAAGTTTTTATTGAATCTTGTGCTTCATAATCCTGAGTGTATAAATTATAGGATAAACGAAATAAGCACAGCAAATTCAGTCCCAAAAATGTTAGACGTTTAAAAAAACGAGGCTTATTTAGAGTTTGAATGACTCTTGATTTTTTTATTTTGTTTGTAAACATGTCTTCACCCACGGATATTTAACAAAAAATTAACAATTCCGTTGAAAGACTGACCAGATTAGTTTAAGGGCAAGGAAAAAAGATTTCCGTATTTCCTACGCCGGTATTATCCGGATCAGGTTCGAGGAGTTTTATCTCAGCCGTCATTTCAGACAGCACCTCCAACGGACAAGCAAAAATAATAAATATTCAGAAAAAAATCAAGACATATCATTAATCAATTATTTTTAAGTGTGATTATAATTTTTGTTAATTTTAAAAATGAAAAGTATAATTAAATAAAAAAACTTATGTGAGTTTGGATAAAAAAATAATAGCGGTTCTATTAGACTTAGATTCCATAAATAAATTAAGGAATAAGTTACCATATTTGTTTCAAATTGATGAATTATAAAGTTCCAGATATGTTAAAATAGCAATGGAAGTCGAAATTTTAAGAGAGAAAATCATCACAGCTTTTCTAATTTATAAATTTGGTAAGGAGAATGTCAATACTGAGGTTCCTATTACAAAATCAGAAATTGACGTTCTTTTATATGCTCATCCCAATTCTATTAAAACAATAACAGGAAAAACATTAAAAAGTGTGAAATTAGCAGAAAAAAGAATTAAATCTTTCAACAGTCAAGAAGCAATAGAATTTTAATTATTTAATTATTACATTACAAATAAATTAACATAATCGTCTTTCATCTTTTTCGAAATTCATTGAATTAAAATTACAATAAATAAAATCAATATTAAAAATCTCAGTTTGTCTGAGCATGAGGAATTTCTACTCGAAAACAGCTTTGAGAAATTCCGAGCTTCACAGATTTTCACACATCTTTATAAACACAGGTTTCAATCATTTTCTGAATTTTTTCTTGTTTCACAAGAATTAAGAAATTTTTTGAATGAAAATTTTATTATTAACTCATTGTTTCCAGAAAATATTCAGTATTCAAAGGATGGAACAACCAAGTTTCTTTTCAGACTAAATGATGGAGCGGCTATTGAATCAGTTTTAATTCCTGCTGAAACTCTGGACGAAGATCCAAAGTTGAAAAGACTGACTCTATGTGTTTCTTCTCAGGTAGGTTGTGCTTTGAACTGCTCTTTTTGTGCAACCGGAAAATTAGGTTATAAACGCAACTTAGAGCCATCTGAAATTGTTGACCAAGTCCTTCAGGTCGAAAAAGAAACTCAGAAAAAAATATCGAACATTGTATTTATGGGAATGGGTGAACCTCTTCATAACCTTGAGAATGTTGTCAAAGCAATTGACATCTTATCCAATTCAGTATCAAAAATAATCAGCCGCAAAAAAATAACAATCTCTACTGCTGGAATTGTCCCTAAAATTATTGAACTCGCTGACATTCCCAAACCGGTTAAACTTGCAATTTCACTTCACTCAACAACTAACGGTGTTCGGCAAAAAATTATGCCAATTGCAAAAAAGTGGAACATTCAAGATTTAAGAAAAAGTATTGTAGAATATTACCGCAAAACTAATATTCCTATAACATATGAATATATACTTTTCGATGGTTTGAATAATTCTTTGGATGATGCAAAAAGATTGGCAAAATTTTCAAGAACTGTCCCTTCTAAAGTTAACATTATCCCTTTTCACGACATTAGCTTTACTAATCCAACAGGCTTTGCAAAGGATTTGAAACCTGCAAGCAGAGATCAAATTCAGAAATTTGTCGAACAATTGAAGCATCTTGGTGTAAATGTTTATGTTAGGACTTCATCGGGTGAAGATATAGATGCTGCTTGCGGGCAGTTGGCTTATTCTATAAAGTCATAAAAAAAGGAAAGCCCTTTTGAACCTTCCTCTTTAATTATAGACTCAGATTAAATATATTTAATTTCCAAGAAAGATATGAACCGAATTGTTTGCCCATGAAACTATAGGTCCGTAAAAAATTCCGAAAACTAATGTTGGAATTGCAAATACCATAAGTAGTATAATGGCAGGGGCAGAATATTCAAGAGCAGGTTTTTGGCTTTCTACGTCCTTAAGATACATATTCTTGAAAATCTTTACATAGTAGTACAAAGATACAACGCTATTCAGAACACCTATAACAGCCAGCCATAAATAACCTGCATTGATTACAGCAGAAAAAACAAATAGCTTCCCAATGAAACCTGCGGTCGGTGGCAAACCGGTAAGTGATATCAGGAATAGTGTCATGCACACCCCAAGAACAGGGGCACGATAGCCAAGACCATTGTAATCCTCGATATCCTCACTGCCAATTTTGTTTGAGATAAGCATTACAATATAGAAGGCTCCAAGATTCATTAGCATATAAACAAGGAAATAAATCAGAACGGAAGCTGCACCAGTATCGTTAAGGACGGCAACACCCATTAGCAAGTATCCTGCGTGAGCAATGCTTGAATACGCAAGAAGCCTTTTCATATTTGTCTGCCAGACTGCAACCAGATTGCCTAAAGTCATAGTTAATACAGATAGAACAGCTATCACGAAGTTCCAATCAATTCCTGAGAGGGTTGTCCATATGCTATCGTAACCGGGTATTGAATCAATGAAGGTAACTTTCAGGAATCTTAATAACACAGCAAAACCGGCAGCTTTGGAAGCTACAGATAGATAGGCTGTTATCGTTACAGGAGCACCTTCGTAAACGTCCGGAGTCCAAAAATGAAAAGGAACTGCTGAAATCTTATAACCAAATCCGGCAACTATCATCAAAGAGGATATGCCAAGAGCAAAAATATCAACATCATTTGTGGCAAAAAACTTATTGATCTCGAATAGGTTTAAATGTCCCGTAAGTCCAAAAATCAGTGAGATTCCGAAAATCATTATTCCCGAGGAAATTGCACCGTAAATGACATATTTCAATGAAGCCTCGCTCGCTCGTTTAACTTCCTTAGTATATCCCGCAAGTATGTATGAGCTGATACTCATTGTTTCGATAGCAAGATATATCATAATCAAGTTACTCGCACCGCATAGCAAGAACATTCCGAATGTCATACCTGCAATCATAGAGTAATATTCGCCCAATTTTCTGTGTTCGGAGTATAATTCCTTAGAAAGAAGTGACATCAGAACAATTAAAAAGCTAGTTATGAGTATCAAGAATTTGAAGAAACTGCCAAAATCATCTATAACAAGTAAATCAGCAAAAGCCCTGTAATTTGTTCCAACTTGCAGATATAAGAAAATTCCGGTAACGATAAATCCTAAGAGGGTAACATAACCGGAAATATTCCTGGATTTTTTAAATATCAGATCGAACAAAATAGCCAGAATGAATGTTGCAGTAAGTATGAACTCTGGAATGAACATTCCGACGCTAATTTTAAGATTCTCTAAGAATATATCAAGCTGTGGCATAATTATCCAGAAATAAATTTAATACCAAAAAATAATTACATACCAGCCACTTGTCCGCCAATCAGAACAAATGGTTTCATTATTTCAATTAACTGATTAACAGATGCTGACATCAAATTAATCATTGGGGAGGGAACAATACCCAAATAAATAACAACAAGGGCTAATGGCACAAGTGCAGTCAATTCAACAGCATTCAAATCGTCGTGTTTGTATTTTTTCTTGGTTGGATCCCAAGGACCAGCCCATTTTTCGGGTAACTTACCGAAGAATATTTTCTGTAAAGTCCAAAGCATGTAAGCTGCACCGAGAATAATTCCAAATCCTGAAATCATTGTATAAACAGGATAAGTTTTAAAAGCACCTAAAAATACCATAGCTTCACTAATAAATCCGCTCAAACCGGGCAACCCAATTGCAGCAAAAAAGGCTATTGACATGATACCTGTATAAACCGGCATCTTGTTGGCAAGTCCGCCAAAATCATCCAGCCCTCTTTTGTGTGATCTGTCATAGATGACTCCGACAATCATAAAGAGCATAGATGTGATCGTGCCATGATTGAACATTTGAAAAATGGCACCAGCCATACCTTCGGGTCTCATCGAAGACATTCCGAGTATGACATATCCCATATGACTAACACTTGAATAAGCTATCAGCTTTTTGAAATCCTTCATACCTACCTTGTGCTGCCCAAGAGCACAAAAAGCACCATAAATAATGCTTACAACGCCCACAACTGCAATCAAACTTTGGAAGTAGCCGACAGCATCGGGAAACATTGGAAATGCTATTCTCATCATTCCATAAGTTCCCATCTTTAATAATACTCCGGCAAGAATAACGCTTATTGGTGTCGGGGCTTCAACGTGGGCATCAGGCAGCCATGTGTGGAACGGGACTGAGGGTACTTTGATGGCAAAGCCTATAAATAGCGCCATAAAAGCTATATATCGAATTGTTGTGCCCGTCCCTTCGAAAATTGAACCCTGGAAATATTTTGTCAAATCCATCATGTCCAGCATGTTGAACGAGCCAACACTGAAGTATAAGCCGATCATGACCAATAACATGAACACACTGCCAACAAGAGTATAGATAAAGAACTTTATAGCAGCATATTCTTTTCTTGGTCCTCCCCATATACCTATGAGAAAATACATCGGTAGCAACATTAATTCCCAGAACACATAGAAAAGGAAGAAGTCTAAAGCTACGAAAACTCCCATCATCCCTGTATCCAGTAGCAAATACATTGCAAAGTATCCTTTGACAGCTTTGTCTATATTAAACGATGGAAAGACAGCTACAAAACAAACAATAGCAGTCAGAAGCACCATTGGAGCACTAATACCATCAATCCCTATGAAATATTCAACGGAAAATTGTCCTACCAAAGGAAATGTTGCTTTTATCCATGGAATTTTTTCAACAAATTGAAAGCTTGATAGTTCGTTTACTCCTGATAGTGTATTATTATAAGCAAACATTACTATAATTGCCAAAATCAATTGTATGAAAGTAACAACTACAGCAATCCATCTGATAATTGTGTTTGATACTTGTTTGCTTCCTTCGTCCTTGCCTGATGGGACTAAAAGTATAAATATCATTCCCAAAATTGGTAAAAAAGTTAACCAAGTCAGAATTGGAAACCCAATAGTATCTTGCATTAAACCTCCAGTGTATTTTTTCTATTTATCATCTTATGTTAAAAAATAAAGTAAATCAATGCAATTATTCCTATAATGAGAAGTGCAATATAGGTTTGAACCTGTCCGGTTTGAACCTTTCGCAAAACTCCTCCAAAAAAACCTGTTATATTTGCCAAAAGATTTACTATACCATCTATAACTATATTGTCAAAATGTCCTATGAAGTATGAACTTACTCTCGTTATAGCTGCACTCAAATTAACCAATCCGTCAATTATTAGATTGTCGAACCATGCCAGTAATTTTGACAAGCCAATTATTCCTGAAACGGCAGTGTAATGATACAATTCATCAAAATACCATTTCCTGAATGAAAAAGTATGCAGCGGTTTGAATTGTTTCTCTAAATTATCAGCACTGAATATTTTAAACTGATAAATCAAAAATGCGAGGAGGATTCCACTACCAGCAATCAGTAAGGATAACATCATTGCTGTTCCGTGAAAGTGATGCTCTTCTTCCGCAAATTTATTGATATAATGATGTCCGGCATGATGAACTTGCTCAGCGGAATGTTCAGAATGATTAGAAACTGATTGATTATGTTCTTTAATTGATTCCCCTGCGTTTTCTTCTATCAGAAGAAAGTCCCATTGATAATCCTCAGGGACAGCTGTTTTTGGCTGAACTATAGCTCTATGGAACCAGCCTATTGAAGCATTTGTTGGATCGGGCGAATAAAATATCCAAAGAGATAATATTGATAATAATATTAGTGGAAAAACAATAACAAAATTATTTTCGTGTGTTTTAGCTGCTGCCTCTGTTTTTGGTTGTCCATGAAAAGCAAGGATTAGAAGTCTGAACATATAAAAGGCTGTCATACCAGCAGCAGAGAATGCCAGGATTGGTATTAACCAATGCCAACCACCGGTTAGATTGGCATAAGCCAGCGTTCCTGCTAAAATTCCATCCTTACTCAAAAATCCTGATGTAAACGGAACACCCGCTATTGCTAAAGTAACAAAAAGAAATGTAAGGTATGTTATTGGCATCGTTTTTCTTAATCCACCCATATTCCGGACGTCTTGTGGGTCAGTGTGATGATCATGCATTTTATGAAGTGAATGATGCATAGCGTGTATTACTGAACCCGAAGCCAAGAATAAAGCGGCTTTGAACCATGCATGGGTAACAAGATGGAAAAAACCGTTTGTATAACTACCAACACCCAGAGCCATAATCATATAACCGAGCTGGCTTACAGTTGAATAAGCTAAAACACGTTTAAAATCTACCTGAGTTAATGCTATGGTGGCGGAAATAAATGCAGTAATTGTACCAATAACTGCTATAAATGTCAATGCATCAGCAGTAAACATTGCAAATACTCTGGCTACGAGATAAACACCAGCTGCCACCATAGTTGCGGCATGGATTAAAGCGCTTACAGGAGTAGGACCTTCCATAGCATCAGGTAGCCACACGTGAAGTGGCCATTGTGCCGACTTTCCAATAGCACCACAGAAGACGCAAATTCCGGCAATTGTAAGCATTGAACCGCTTGCAAATGGCAATATTCCACTGCCTATCCCATCAAAAATCTCATCGAACATGAAAGTTCCAAATGTGGAATAAAGTATAAGTATGCCAATCAGGAAGCCTAAATCACCTATCCTGTTGACCAAAAATGCCTTCTTGCCAGCATCAGATGCGGATTTTTTCTCGTACCAAAAACCAATCAATAAATATGAACTAATTCCTACAAGTTCCCAGAATATATACATAAACAGGAAATTGTTTGCAATGACAATGCCGAGCATCGAAAAAGTAAACAGCCCAAGATATGCAAAATAGCGTGAATACCTTGGGTCGCCGGACATATATTCTGTTGAGAAAAGATGAACAAGAAAACTGATCAATGTTACTACGATAAGCATTATAGCTGCTAAATTGTCCAGCCCTATACCAATTTTAATTACAACATCGCCAACGCTTAACCATATAAGTTTTGAATGGATTAATCCATCTTTTATGATTATCTGAAGAGTATCAGCTGACGATCCAATCGTTTGATTGGCTAAGTCAGTTGTGAGCTTGTATATACATAATATTGATGATAAAACAAGGTCAATCCCAAGTATTATGACAGCTATCCATGCACTTGGTTTTCCTATTCGTTTCCCAAAAAATATATTAAACACAAAGCCCAAAAGAGGCAAGACAAGAACAACAGCTGATAAAAGTAGTATATTTTCCGGACTCATTTGACTTTAATCTATTCGTTAATTCAATAATTCAAATTTTATTCTTTTAATTTATCAATTTCATCAACATTAATGTGCCGATAATTTTGGTAAATATTCAAAACAATTGCAAGAGCAACGGCAACTTCAGCGGCCGCTAAAATAATAACAAATATAGCTGCAACATGTCCCTGAATATTTAATCCTCCAAATTTTGCAAAGGCTATAAAATTAATGTTAGCAGAATTAAGGACAAGCTCCAGTCCCATTAGCACCAAAACTGCATTTTTTCTTGTCAGTATACCAAATATGCCAAATGAAAATAATATTGCTGCTAAAACCAAATAGTGGGTTAATCCTATGCTCATCCAAACCTCATTTATTTAATTATGATTTCCTTCTTGCGATAAAAGCTGCGCCGATGATTGCTATTAGCAATAGCACAGAGGCAGCTTCGAAAGCAAGCAAATAATTTGTTAATAACTCTTTGCCTATGTTTTCAATTGTTGACTGATGCGGTTGCAACTCGCTTGTAAACCATTTTGTATTAGAAAAAAGAAATATCATTGTTATTGCGATTATCAAAGAGATAAGACCAGCAAATGCAATCTGAATTTTTCCGGTAGTGCCACTTTTTATTTCAACTCCTGTTATCCTGGTAGTTAACATAACACCAAAGATTATCAGTATTAAAATTCCGCCAATATAGATCATAATCTGTGTTACCGCAATAAAATCAGCGTTGAGCAAGACGTAAATTCCGGCAACACCAAAAAAAGTAAATAATAGCGAAAAAGCTGAAAACATTATATTTTTCGACATTACCACTATAGCTGCGGATACAACAATTATTACAGCAAATAAATAAAAAACTATTGAAAAAATATCCATAAACTTAATCAGTTTTTATGTCTTATAAACCTATCATTATTAATTACTTTCCTTGGATTCTGTAACAGGCGAAGTTTCAGCTTTAGCATCTGTTTTGCTTTTTTCCTCGGCTGCTTTTCTGGCAGCTTCAGCTTTTGCGGCTTTTTCCTTTGCCTGAAATTCATCCAGCATTTTTTTCTTTTCTATAATTTTTTCGGGGCTCATATCCGAAAATCTCACATATAATTCATCTCTTGAATATGTTGAATATTCAAATTCAACTGTATGTTTGATAGCAAATGTTGGACAGACTGTAGTGCAAAGTCCACAGAAACAGCATTTTGCAAAATCTATGTCATAAACAGGAACCCATAGTTTTCTTTTTGAACCGTCTGCTATCATTGGTCTTTCAGGATCATCAGGGACCACTCTTAAAGTTTCAACTTTGATACAATTAACCGGGCATATTCTTTCACAACTTGTGCAACCGTTGCATAATGTTGGGTCGAGATAAAGTTTGTTCCTTGCATTTGGAGGGATTGGATACCTGTCGTCAGGATACTGGACTGTTACTTTCTTCTCAAACAGATGGGCTAAGGTGATCCTCATCCCAACAATGACTGTCCAAAATCCTAACCAAACGTTTTTTATATATTCTATCATTTTATTTCCAGATTTTATTATCAAAAATCAATATTAATTTATCATTCTGAATAAACTAATGAATAAAAAGCAAATAAAAGAAAATGGCAAAAGGACTTTCCAGCCGACATACATCAATTGATCTACTCTTAATCTTGGTAATGTCCATCTGAGCCAAATTTGAACGATAACAAAGAAAAACGATTTGCCAACAAACCAGAATACGTCCCATCCAGGTCCTTGCATAAAGTTGCCAAAGGGTGAATTCCAACCCCCAAAGAAAGTAATTGTTAACACAGCCGCAACAACAAACATATTTGCATATTCTGCAAAGAAAAACATAGCGAATTTCATTCCTGAATACTCTGTGTGATAGCCTGCAACAAGTTCCGATTCGCCTTCGGGAATGTCAAAAGGTGTTCTATTGGTTTCAGCAAGTGAAGATATAAGATAAATTAATGACAAAATCAGAGTAAAAGGAACAACCCATAGCTTATCCCAAGAGCCTTGTCCGCCAAAAACGAACCAGTTCCAGATACCACCTTCCTGCGCAATATTGATTTTTTCAAGGTTAAGGCTGGAAGCGAGAACTGCCACAGATAGTATTGCCATAGCTCCGGGAATTTCATAACTGATTATTTGGGCAACTGATCTCATTGCACCAAGCAACGAATATTTGTTGTTCGATGCCCAACCGCCCATAACAATGCCTATGACAGCTATCGAACCAACTGCAAATATATAAAACAGTCCGATGTTAATATCGGAAGGTATAAAATATCGGCTGAATGGTATTACTGCAAAACTTGCATAAGCTCCCATAAATATTATGAATGGAGCAAGGTTAAAAAGAGGTTTATTTGCTGTATCGGGTGTTAAGTCTTCTTTTTGAATTAATTTTACTACTTCAGCTATTGGTTGTAATATTCCCCAGGGACCTGTTCTCATCGGACCAAGTCTTTCCTGTATCCAAGCAGAAATTTTTAATTCACCTAAAATCGCTAATAGTGCATATACAATCAAGAATATCAATGGTATAGTGCAAATCACAATTATTGCTATAAATTGGTCAGGAATCAGGTTGTAAACAAAATTTATCGTTTCCATAATGTTTTTTTATTTATTTATCTGTCAACTTCACCAAGAACTATATCAATACTTCCAAGAATTAAAATCAAATCTGCGAACATATATCCTTTGGAGATTTCTGGTAGTACAGATAAGTTAACAAAGCTTGTTCCTCTTGCTTTGACTCTTTCGGGTTTATCGGTGCCATTGCTGACAATGTAGAATCCTAAATCTCCTTTGGGATTTTCTGCTCTCATATATATATCACCCTTTGGGGGTTTAATTCTTTTTGGTAATTTTTCCTGAACATCGCCTTCGTCAGGCATTTGAGCAACAGCCTGTTCAATAATTCTGCAACTTTGTTCCATTTCTCTCATTCTAACTATATTTCTGTCCCAGCTATCTCCAACTGTTCCGACTTCGCCCATTCCGACTGGTATGTCAAAGTCGAACCTATCATAAATTGAATAAGGTTCGTTTTTTCTTAAGTCAAATTTCACTCCCGAACCTCTTAGAACGGGTCCACTACATGCATAATTAATTGCTACGTCAGCTGGCAGGATTCCCACGTTTGCTGTTCGCTCGATAAATATTTTGTTATAAATCAACAAATCTTCTATTTCTTTGTTGGTTTTCCTAACTTGTTTAACAATTGCTAAAACATCTTCTTTGAAAGTTGGATGGACATCGGCAGATAATCCTCCTATCCAGAAATAATTGAACAACAATCTCGCTCCGGAAGCTTTTTCGAATATGGCTAATATATATTCCCTATCCCTGAAAAAGTATAGGAATGGAGTGAAAGCACCGGCATCCAAGCCAAAAGTTGCAACAGCTATCTGATGACTTGCTATTCTGTTCAATTCACACATAATAACGCGTATATATTCAACTTTTTCTGGGACTTTAATCCCTAACATTTTTTCGACAGCCATAACGTAAGGCAACTCGTTGTTCATTGAAGTTACATAATCCATCCTGTCGATATAGGGAATGACTTGTGGATATGTCATTTTCTCGGCATGTTTTTCGAAACATCTGTGAAGATAGCCAATATGGGGAACTACTTCAGTTACAATTTCACCGTCCAACTCAACTTCAAGCCTGAGAACTCCGTGTGTTGAGGGATGTTGAGGACCAACGTTCAGCCGCATTCTGTCGGATTCAATCTTGCTGTAATCTAATTCAATTCTTTTTTTCTCGCCCATTTATTACTTAATCTCTTTATTTATTCTAATATCAAAAATTAATATGGAACTTTCATTTGATGGTAATACTCAGGTTCTTTATAATCCTTTCGAAGGGGGTGTCCTTCCCAGTCGTATGGACAAAGAATTCTGATTAAATTGTGATGATTCTCGAATATAATACCTATCAAATCATATGCTTCACGTTCATGCCAATCTGCACTCCTCCAAATTTTTTCAACACTGGGGACTTTTGGATTATCTTTTGGAACAATAGTTTTAATTACTGCTTTATGAGCATGTTTCATCGAGTACAAATGATAAACCGCCGCAAGATTCTCACCAAGGTCTAAACCACTAAGGCACAGCAGATAATCAAATTCGAAGCCCGGCTTATCTCTTAGTGTATGGCATACTTCAAAAACAGCCGATGATTTGATAATAATTGATGAGTCAAGAGGAGGATTTTCAACTAATTCAATTATAGAATCGCCATAATCCTCTTTTAGCTGTTCATATATTTCATTGATTGTCATCAATTCACCATAAAAAATATTATCAGGCACTTAATTCAATTTTTGAATCTTCTTCTAATTTTTTTCTTTTTCTGAAAATTGCTTCTTCCTTAATCATTTTCTGCAATTTTATCATTCCATCCTGAAACGCTTCAGGTCTTGGAGGACATCCTGGGACATAAACATGAACAGGTATGATTCTATCAACACCTTTAAGAACATGATAACCGTGTTCCCAGTAAGGACCACCACAATTGGCACAAGAACCAACGGAAATACAGTATTTAGGTTCTGCCATTTGCTCCCATAGCTTTTTAATTCTTTCTGCCATTTTCAGCGTAACTGTCCCTGTTATCATTATAAAATCAGCCTGCCTTGGAGTTGCTCTTGGAATTGTTCCAAAACGCATAAAGTCGAAATGAGAAGCATTCATTGCCATAAATTCAATAGCACAGCAGGCAAGGCCAAAATGAAGATACCAGTCCGAGCGGGCTCGTCCCCAATTGAGTATGTCCTCAAATGTTCCAAGGATTATTCCTCCAGCTTCGTATGGTTCATTTAATTTATTCAAAAGACCCATTATTACCTCATTTAATTAAAATCTCTTTTTTTCGGTAACCAAATCTTGCAATTTGGGTATGTATGGTTTTGGTTTTTCCCAATCCAAATCACCTTTTGCCCAAACGTAAGCCAATCCAACAACAAGTATTAGAACAAATATGACCATTTCAATGAAGGCAAACCAACCTAATTCTTTGAAAATCACTGCCCAAGGAAGCAAAAAAACAACTTCTACGTCGAACAATAGAAATACAAGTCCGATAACATAAAATCGGACATTGAATCTAATCCACGGCTCTCCGATAATTTCTTCACCGCATTCATAGATTGAATTTTTTATAGGGTTTGGCTTGTGCGGGCGAATTATTGCAGCAGCTATTAATCCTATTGCTACAAACAAAAATCCTATGATGAAAAATAAGAGTATAACACCAAAATCTGTAAGCATATTATACCTAAACTATCTTTTTATTTACAAATTTTACGAAAAAACTTTAGAATCAAGTTTTAAAATTATTAAATAAGTAATTTATTATATTACGTATTTCTTAGTCTGTATTCAAATTGTTTCTTTTGCTATAAGAATATTAATTGAATAATTATGAAAATTGGTAATAGAACAATTAACGAAAATTTATACATATATTCAAAAAAATGTGGCATTTTTATTCCCGAATGTTCAGCTATTGCCTTTACCATAAAGTTCGGTCCGTTTCCTATGTAAGTCATTGCCCCAAAGAAAACAGAAGCGGTGCTGATTGCTATCATAAATTTTGCAGGTATTCCTGCTACTACTTCAACATTTTGTATGATAGAAGGATCGAGTTTTACTAATCCCTCTGCGAGTGAATAGAATGTTACAGCCGTAGGAGTATTATCAAGAAAACTGCTCAAACCGCCAGAGAAATAATAAAATAAAACAGGAGTATTAACTCCAAGATGGTTTGCGTTTTCCTCTAAATAAAGAATGCAGGGAACCATTGTTATAAATATTCCAAGGAAAAGAAAAGCAACTTCTTCGATAGGGTGCCAAGTAAATTGGTTCGACTTACGAGTCTCTTTTTTGGTAAAAATCATTGATAGAATAGCCATCGCTAAAATAGCAGCTTCACGAATAAACCCAAGATAATGATTTGTCTCTATTGCTGTAATATAATGCTTATTCAAAAAAGCAACAGAGGCAACAACACCGATGAGGAAAATAAAATTATGTGTACCTTTAATTTTTATTGGTATTGTGCTTTCCTTTTCAATTTTTCTTAGTTCTTCGGTCTCTTTATTCCAAAAATGATTATCTACAAAGTAAAAAATAATGAGCAGTAAAATGTTTGTTACAAACCATTCAGGTGTTAGTCTGAAAAACCATTCAAAAGGAGCACCACGAAGATACATCATAAATAAAGGGGGGTCACCGATAGGGGTTAGTAAACCTCCGCAATTAGCCACTACTGCTATAAAAAAAAGAATAATATGAACTTTGAAATTCCTTCGCTCTATAGTGTGGATTACCGGTCTTATCATCAACATAGCTGCTCCGGTTGTGCCCATAAATGATGCAAGGACTCCTCCTATTCCAATCATGATTGCATTATTCATAGGCTTTGACTCGACATCTCCGTCCACAAAAATTCCTCCGGTGATTACAAACAATCCTCCAAGTAATATCATGAAAGGGACATAATCAAATACCAAAGAATGATATAGAGCATGGGTAAATCCTGTTGCAATCAAATAAATTGCGGTTGGTATCCCCAAAATCAAAGAAACTATCAGTTTGTTTTTGTTAGATTCCCAAAAATGAGGCGTTAATAAGGGCAACAAGGCAATAGAAAGCAGCATCAGAACAAATGGAATTGACGAATAGAGAGGAATACTTCCCATAATTTTCCTTTACTTCTTATCTAAATTCTAAAAATTCCAGACATAAAACTTCAAACATAATTAGATTTGATTATTTTCACAAATAAATTAGGAAAATTTGCTAATTTTTGTCGAAATGATGTAAGTCGGCATATTTGGAAAAGTTACCTCCCCACCTCCACCCCCGGCTTTTGAACTCCTTTACTATTATATGGTTTTCGTGCAAACGTCCGGGTTTATCAGGTTCATATTTCGCCTTGCTTGGAACTTTTTTGCCATTGGGATAGACGACAGGATTATAAAAAGGATTTATATCAATGGCTCTTCCGAATGAGTGATTGGATAGCCTTGTTGTTCCTGCAACGAATCTGTAATTAAATGCAGATGTATTGTTGTCTTCCATTGATTTATAGTCTGACCAAGCATACTTGACAATTGGAATCATCTTTGCAATAGGAAATTTCTGCTCCAAAATAAAATTAAATATTTCCTGAACTTCTACAGCAAGATCTTTATGAACTATTAGTTGTCCTTGATGAATTTTTTCGTCAAAAGATAAGTATTGAATGTCAAGAAGCACCAGATTCTTAATAATCGAATCAGGAGCGTTTGTCCCTTCGATGGCTTCTTTGAATGTCATATTTGAATCTATAATTATATTTTCTTCAGAATTCAAAGCCGAATAAATAAAAACAAGGACGAGGCAAGTAATAAAAAACAATTTATTCATTTTACATAAAAAAATTTTTAATTAGAACTTTAAAAGACCTTAATTTTTGAAAAAATACTTGCATTGATAGGATGTTATAATAATATTCATCTTCAACCATACTCCTTATGATTTCATCTCATTTCATCATTTTTAATGAATCTGCAATATGATCCACATTATAGCTTGATTCATTGTATTCAAAATTATTTGCAATACTTTGAAAAAGTTTTCTTGCAGCCTCGCTGTTGTCGTTTAATGTTACAGCCATAGAAAGAGAAAGAATTTCATCATACAAGAGTGTGTTCATATATAATTTTGTTTTTATTAAATCCGAAGCGGTATCTTTATCAGTTAGAGGGATGTTTAATTCCCAATAAAGGAATTTTCTATTTTGATTATTTTTGATAGTATCGGTTTTTGTTGTAAAATTCATACCAGAAACTTCATATATATAATCCATCTCAAAATTTTTATGAGCCTCTAAAATTTCAATTTCAGAAAGATTTAATTTTGGGGAACGAATTACTTCGTTCAAGGGAACTATAACTAACTGAAAGAATCTTTTGTCAATCAAAAAAGCCATACTCTCGGGATCGAAAGGAATGGCATCCTGACACTCAATTTCAAATTTAAAATTATTCTTATCCTTGTTAAACATAAGCAATAAACCTTTTGGAGTTTTGAGTGCGTTGAGCAATCCTGACTCGGCTTCCTGAGTTGCTACTGTACTAACATTTACTATTGAAAAAAGAATCATATATATAATCAAAAAAAGCTTTTTCATTTATATTCCTTATTTATTTTCAGTTCGCTTGCTATTGATTTTATTAATTTCCAGGCTTTTTCAACATTTTCTTTTTTTACGTTTGTTTGACCGATAACAAATCTAATAACGTAAGAGCCATTCAATTTTGTGTGAGTGAAAAAAGCTTTGCCTGTTGAATTCACTAAATTAAGCAATTCCTCATTAATTTGATTAAGTTCATTGATATTACCAATTCCCTTAGGTTTAAATCTAAAACAGATGACATTAAAATCAACAGGAGCAAGAATTTCAAATTCTTCATCATTTTCGATTTTTTCTTGAATATATTTTGTTAAAGCAATATCCTCCCTTAATTTTGACTTCAATCCATCCAAGCCATAAGAACGAATCACAAACCAAAGTTTTAAGGCTCTGAATCGTCTGCCAAGCTGAATACCCCAGTCTCTGTAATTATTAACGTGGGTAACTTCAGGTGTTTTCAAATACTCTGGCAAGATTTCAAAAGTGCTAATTAAAGCTTCTTTGTTTTGAACAAAATAAGCCGAGCAGTCAAAATTGGTCATCAACCATTTATGCGGGTTAAATACGAATGAATCACAAAATTCAATACCATTTTTAAAGTGATTAAATTCATCTAAAATCAAGGCAGAGCCAGCATAAGCTGCATCAATATGAAACCAGATATTGAATTGCCTGCAAATTTTTCCGATTTCATATATTGGATCAACAGCAGTACTTCCTGTAGTTCCCAAAGCTGCAACAATGCATAAGGGTCTGTAGCCTTCTGAAATGTCTTTTATAATCGAATCTCTCAGTAATTCAGGTTTAAGAGCAAATTTATCATCAACATCAATTTTAATTAAATTACTGGCTCCTATTCCAGCAATTTTTACAGCCTTTTCGATAGAGGAATGAGCTTCGGTGGAGCAATAAACCCTGAATTTGTTTTTTTCGCTAAAACCCTTTTGATTAATTTCATAATCCGAAAATTTTTCTCTTGCTGTTAAAATTGATACCAAAGTAGCAGTGGATGCAGTGTCCTGAATTACACCACTGAAAGACGACGGTAATCCGATTGAATCTCTTAGCCAGTTCATCATTTTTTCTTCGAGTTCTGCTGCAGCAGGGGATGTTACCCACATCATACACTGCAAGCCGAGCCCAGCGGTTAAAAATTCTGCAAGTATTGATGGAAAACTGTTGTTTGCCGGAAAGAAAGCAAAAAAATTTGGACTTTGCCAATGAGTTATTCCATCCATTATTTGGTTTTCGAAATCTTTTAATATATCAAAAAAATTGTCTCTGCTATTCGGCGGGGTATCCGGCAATCGGTTAAAAATTTCTCCCGGCTTGAGCTGAGATTTAACAGGGTATTTTTCGATTTCATTAAAATAATTACAAAGCCAATCAACTATCTTGTATCCGTTTATTTTGAATTCTTCTGTTGTCATAGTAAAATCTTATTTTTCAAAAAAAATAAATTAATAAAAAAAATTAGTCTTTGGCTATAATTTTTTTTCAAGTATAAAATCAAGTAATTTTGTGTTTATTTAAATTTTATAGGTTAATAAATGTTGAAAAGTATGACAGGTTTCAGTAAGGCAGAAATCAGTGAAAATGGAATTAAATTATCTATTGAAATTAGAAGTATTAATAATCGTTTTTTGGATATTAACACTCGATTGCCAAAGACAATATCACATAAAGAACTTGAAATAAAGGATATAATAAAAAAATACATTTCAAGGGGGTCAATTTCGCTTTATGCCAATATTGAATATTATGGAGCTGCCCAACCTTTTTTCATCAACGAGAAAAATGCTGAAACCGTTTATAAATCATTAGTTGGACTTCGAAAGAAACTTAAAATGAAAGGAGAAGTAGAATTAAACAACCTTCTGCAATTTTCTTCATTTTTCACTCAAAAGGAGAATGAATCCGATGGTCTGGAAGAATTCAAGTTACTCGAGAAGTGCCTTAACAATGCTTTGAAAGAGCTTGATAAAATGAGAGCAAAGGAAGGCAACCAAATACTCAAAGATTTCAACAATCGTTTGAAAAACATCACTGCTATGCTTGATAAAATCGAGTCACATTCTTTGAATAGAATACCCGAAGAAAGAGAAAGACTCAGGCGTAAGGTGGCACTTCTCTTCGAAAGCGATGAAATTGATGAAAACAGAATTCAAATGGAAATTGCATTTTTAGCTAACAGGCTTGATATTTCAGAAGAGTGCGTTAGATTAAGATCCCACATAAAATTCTTCAAGGAAAATCTGAAAAATAATCAACAAATCGGACAAAAGCTCACTTTTCTTCTTCAGGAAATGAATAGAGAAATCAACACAATCGGTTCAAAAGCTGATGATGCCGATATTTCTCAATTGGTTGTATCTTTCAAGGAAGAACTGGAACGTATCCGGGAGCAACTTCAGAATGTTGAATAAAAATGGTAAGAAATTATCATATCCTGAAGCATATTACCATAGAATTTAAGCAATTTATAGGTTTAAAAGTATTTGAGATTTTTTCGCAGGAAAAGGATGTTCTGGTTATTAATCTTTATGATGGCGAAAAATTCAGATATATAATTTTCGATGCTTCGACAGATTTGAGTTGTATTTATCTTTCAAATCATTTCCATCGGGCAAAGTCTAATTCAGTTGATTTGTTTTCTGATGCTGTTGGCGATACAATTCAGAATGTTTATTTGTTAAACAACGAGAGAATCATTAAAATTGAATGTATCCACACAAATTTTATTTTTATTCTGTTCGGTGGCTCGAAATCAAATTGTTTGATACTAAATAAGCAAAATAG
>CALHRB010000298.1 GCA_938038165.1 Candidatus Kapaibacterium sp.
CTTTTGCCCCTTCTTCGGCATCCATCAGGAATTCGACTAATTGCTTAATTCCATTCTTGACTTCATTGCTATTGAAATCAATGCTGGGACTGACTTTACCAAGAATATTTTCTACTTCCTTTGCAAGTTTCTCAACTTGTGATTTATCTAATTTCAGATTAACAAGGAAGTCCAGCACTATTTGAAAATTCTTAGCCATACTTTTCTCTATTAAAAAATTCTTAATTGTTTGGAATGGAACTAATCATCACTTCTAACGCTTTCACTACATCTACAAACAACACCTTTCCTCACTTCCTCAAACTTAGTTACATCATTCTTTGCCAAAGAAGACAAGTACCAAATTTCAATCTTAGCATTAGCAAGCCTTTGCCGAAGCTCGCCATCCTTGAAACAATTTTCTATTTTCTCTTGTTCCTCGATTAAGTGTCTTTGCCTAAGTTCCCTTGCATAGTCTTCTGCAAAATCGGCAATAACATTTCGATTCCGCTCCGTTTCCTTTCTCCTTGCAAGATCGCCAATCCGAGAGGTTTCTTCCCGATACCTGAAAAAAATCGGTTACGCACTCCCTTAAATCATTCCAATTTGACACCGGAAGTGTTTTGATTGCATCTGACAGTAAAGATTGGCGAACTGTAGGGTAGTTGGTAATGTCATTATTTGCAACCACCCAAACTTATGCCAGATAATAAAAACAGATCATTATCAATAGAGACTATGTAAGAAATTGTTTTGTTGATTCTTAGCCAAACCGCATAACCTTATTCTGAAATTTTCGCATCTATTAATGATAATTCTACCTGAAAATCATTAAAATCATAGAATAAATACACAAATCCGTATTTTTCATGGAAATAGTATTTTGATTTGTAAGTACCAATTTCACTTTCAGCATAAGTTTCTAGTACCCAACACAAATCACTAAAAATCGGATTAGTGAATAATATTCTATCAATGACTTTTATTTGTCCTATTATTGTAATACCCTCAAATTCATCCCACCCAGATTTAGGTGTTAAGCTCCAAGGTATTATTTGGCCTTTTTCAATCGGAAAAATGATTTTAGGAAAAGGAACTAATTCAGTCATTCTTAAGTAAACATTCCTTGGGGGATGCAACCATATTTGTGAAGGAAAAAACAAGTTAAAGGGAAATGAATAATTCTTATCTACAATTCCAGTCATTTCTTTAATATTTGTTTTCGACCCTAAAGAATCAATAATTGGTGAATATTTCCATATACATTTATTTTGAAATATATTCCAACTATCGTTTGTAACAATCAAAATTAAAGTATCATTTTTATTTTGTTTTGTATTTTTAATCAGAAAAGTAAAACTGCTATTAGGTTTGTAAACAATTGGCTTGCTACAAGACATAGTAATTAAAAACAATAACAAACCTAATAATAATTTCATAACACAGAATCCTTAAAATATAATTGGACTGTCTTACAAAATCAATTTTTTTAAAATATAAAATTTAAAAACTAATTTTTAAGACAGCCCATCATGCTATGTTGTTATGGAAGTGATGACTAAATTACCAAGATTATAGCCAGTAATTTGCAAAGCAGCGATTGTCATTATTTTATCTGTATGGATTGCAGGTATAGTTTCAGAATATTTTATTCCCCATTCATCAACCACATAGGACTGTCCATTAACAAATACCTCAATCGGAGTAGGATCAGTTTTCTCAGTTGTTTCAACAGTTTTTGAACCATCAGGATGTACAGTCTCTTTTATAGTCTTTTCTTCAGTACCAGCAATTAATTTATAAACTGCTACTGCTGCGGTTACTGCTGCTGCTATTGCAGCTAGTGCTGCCCAAAAGCACGGTTGTGGGTCTTGTGGTGGCGGATCTTCATTATATGGGTTATCCATTGGTATATCAAAGACTGGATTCCCATTTAGATTGCCAATAATGCTATAATGTTTGGGTATTAAACCCATATTATAACCAAATTGTACTCTATTTGTGGTAGTATCCAACCAAGTTACAGTTTCAGACCGTGTCGCTACTTGATTTAACGAATTCTTACCAACAGATACGACTCTTAAAGTACCTCCATTTTCGAGATCAATAGGTTCTAAAAATGCATGAATGGAGTCGTTACTATTGTTTTGTATCATAACTCCATCAAGCCCAGAGACTCCAATATTGCTAACCAACAAATTGCCTTGTTGATTTATACTCAATTGAGCATTGCCGAGAGGTGTTACATCGTAGTTTTGGAACATCATAAGCCCTCCTAATAAAAGTTAGACCAAAAATTTAATAATATTACCATAGAAAATTCTTCCCATGGCTACTTGCAAGAATATGAAATTTGCAAAATATAACAAAATAAAAAAATATCTATTTAAAAAACTTCAAAATTTTTATAAAGTTTCTTTATCTTGTATTAATCATTATTTCAAGAGTTTTGAGTGCATCTGAAAGTAGGGATTGTCGAACTGTAGGGTACTTGGTAATGTCATTATTTGCAAGAACTGGTACATACCAAATATTTACCAGTGCTATTCCTAACCTTCTACTAAGTTCACACACTTTGTAGCAGTTTTCAATTTTCTCCTGTTCTTCAATTAAGCGTCTTGATTCAAGTTCCCTCGTATAGTCTTCTGTAAAATCGGCAATAACATTTCGATTCCGCTGCGCTTCTTTTCTCCTTGCAATATCACCAATGCGAGCGGTTTCTTGCCGATACCTGTAAAAAAATCCGTTACGCACTCCCTTAAATCATTCCAATTAGATACCGGAAGTGTTTTGACAAAATTCTCTACTTCCGATTCAGCTTTATCCTTGCTGAACGGCAGTATAACATCATTTTTCACTTCCCTCAGAAGATAGCTTAATACAATTGATAGCCATTCTGCTCCCCTTGATTTAACAACCTGCCGAAAACTTTCCGGCTCGTTCTGTAGCTGGTTGTATTTGAATTCGCCCGCTTCTCGGGCAAGTTCAGCTTGCTCAACAGTAAGAATATTAAAGTCATATTTGTATGTCTTGTCTCCAAAGAAAAATGTCTTTGGCTCAATCGGCTCAAAGTTTGTTTCTTCATTCTTTGTATTACCCTTGTAAAAATGTTTGTTCTAAATTTTTTATAAATCCTGTAATCCTTAAAAACGCTCGAGGTCTGTATTCAACTGATTCTATTTCTATTCCAAGTTTGATGTGAGTCAATAAGATAGTCTGCTGAGAATTAAAATTCACAGCAGTCATCGGCTTTGGTGGTATATAGCCGCCTCCTGAACCAATAATGAGATACAAATAAACCAGTTCCTTTGTATTCAATGCCTCTAGTTCTTCGAGCAAAGTGTTTGACCAGTACAGATTGTGAGGCACATAGAGATTCACTTCATAATTATAGCCAAGCGTTTTTTGTTCGCCAAAATGATTTTTTCGCAGTACAGGACTTATGCGATACGATGACTCAGCTTCGAGTTGGTCTATGATAATATACCTCTGCTCATTATAAATATAAAACAATGCCCTTGTGATGGGCATTAGCTTTACGCTGTCTTTGAAGCCGTTAAAAACAAGATCACTCATAGTTCCTCCAAGTTAGGAATTTTGAGTTTTGAGTGTTGAGTTAATTGCGTAAATTTGAAAATGAAAGAAAGTATAATTAAAAATAAAAGTTTTGACTTTGCTCTTGAAATTATTGAAATATTCAAAGAATTGAAGGAGCAGAAGGAATTTGTGCTGTCGAGGCAATTGCTTCGTTCTGGTACTTCAATTGGTTCTAATGTCAAGGAAGCATTATCGGGGCAATCTACTGCCGATTTTTTAGCTAAAATGTACATAGCTCTCAAAGAAGCCCAAGAGACTGAATATTGGCTTGAACTTCTTATGCAATCAAAGTTAGTTGACTTGGACTTTACAAAAGCGCTCAAAGATATTAAGGGAATCATACTAATTCTAACTTCAATAACTAAAACAACTAAAGAAAAAACTCAAAATTCAAAACTCAAAACTCAAAACTTCAATCCGGATTGACATAAGACAGATTGAGAGATACTTCCGGCAGCTCTCTTATTTCATCAATGTAAGACAAAGGAAACTTTCCTGAATCAGTCATAACTTGCACATAGCTGCCCCAAGTTGAATCTTTATACAGTGAAATGTATTTAAACCTTGCCGACCAGAATGTCTGTAAGAATTCGAGAATATCGCTATCAATCT
>CALHRB010000299.1 GCA_938038165.1 Candidatus Kapaibacterium sp.
AAATCAATAACCAAGAAGTATCCTATACAATTAAAACCATTGATTTTTTTTCTCAAAAGTTTTCTGATGGATCTTTATATTTGCTGATTGGAGATGATCAAGCTCTGTATTTTGATCTTTGGAAAGATTGGGAAAAAATAATTAAAAAAACTCAGCTTTGCATTGCTAAAAGGAAAATTAATTTAAAAGAAAGTGAAATAAAAAAAATAAACAAGAAGCTAACCCTCAATAACAAGCCACCCATCTGGCTCGAAAATCCATTTTTCGAAATTTCTTCCGAAGAAATCAGAGACAGAATTAGAAATAATAAATCTATTAAATATCTGGTAACAGAACAAGTTGAAAATTATATCAGGGATCATTCTTTATATAAAGGCACATAATAAAAAACTTATTATTATTGCTCAAGACGATTTACATTTCCAGCTTACAATCATACTATATATGTATATTTTTTACTTTTTTTTTTAGATAAAAAAAATTAAATTGTAAGTCTTTATTTTTACAAAATTTTAAAAAACTATATTTTTTAACTTGGATGCTGTCGGCGGCAGAAAACACCGATAATGGAGGAAAAATGTCCGAAACAGAAATGATTAATCAAGAGATTAATTCACAAAACACAGAAAGTTCAACATCCCCCGAATTTGACTATTCTGAAATTACTGAAAAACAATTCAATCCACTTACATCATTAACAACAGAGGCTGAGTTTGAAAAATTGGAACTCGATGATGAGAGTTTCAAAAATCTTTTGGACAAAGCATTTACTGACATTAAAGAAGATGAACTGGTTCGTGGTAAAATTGTTAATATTACCAAAGACGAAGTCTTTGTTGATATCGGGTTTAAATCTGTTGGCGTGGTACCTAAATCTGAGCTGTTAAACGCAGAAACATTAAAAGTTGGGGATGTTATAGATGTTTATATTGATACAATAGAAGATCCCACCGGGAAGCTAATTCTCTCGAGACGAAGAGCTGACTTTATGCGTATTTGGGAAGACATTCTTAATCTTTACAATAAACAAGAAGTAGTTCCGGTTAGAATTTTAAGAAGAATCAAAGGAGGTATGGTTGTTGATCTACTTGGAATTGAAGCATTTCTCCCAGGCTCTCAAATTGACATTAGACCAGTTAGAGATTTTGATGGGTGGGTCGGCAAAACTATTGATGTGAGAGTCGTTAAAGTCAACCATCCAAGCGAAAATGTTGTTGTCAGCCATAAGGTTCTTCTCGAAGAGCAATTGAGCGAACAAAGAAGCGGAATTATTTCCAAACTCGAAAAAGGTTTGGTTCTCGAAGGAGTTGTCAAAGCCATAGCTGATTTTGGTGTGTTTGTTGATCTTGGAGGTGTTGATGGATTGGTTCATATAACAGATTTATCTTGGGGCAGAGTAACACATCCATCGGAAATAGTTGAACTCGATCAGGTGGTTAAAGTTGTTATCCTTGATTTCGACCACGAAAAACGCAGAATATCTCTCAGCATGAAACAGCTAACACCTCATCCATGGGATACTATTGGTGATAAATACGAAAAAGGCACAAAAGTCTCTGGCAAAGTTGTTAGTTTAACCGATTACGGTGCTTTTATCGAAATTGAAAAAGGGATTGAAGGTTTAATTCATATTAGCGAAATGTCCTGGACTCAGCATGTTAAGCATCCCTCTCAGGTGGTTTCGATGGGACAGGTCGTTGATGCTATAGTTCTGAATATTGATAAAGACGAGAAAAAGCTTGCCCTTGGTATGAAACAATTAGAACCCGATCCCTGGGACGAATTAATGAAGAAATATCCATTGAATTCCAGACACAGAGGAATCGTTCGAAACCTAACCAATTTTGGCGTCTTTGTGGAATTGGAACCCGGTGTTGATGGTTTAGTCCATATAAGTGACCTTTCGTGGACAAAGAAAATCAGACATCCCGGCGAATTTGTCAAAAAAGGCGAAGAACTTGAAGTAATGGTCATCGGCGTTGATTCCGAACAAAGAAGAATCGCTCTCGGACACAAACAAATCAAGGAAAATCCTTGGGACTATTTCGAGCAAAAATATTTTATAGGTGCGGAAACAGAAGCAAAAATCGAAAGAATCATAGAAAAAGGTGTCATTGTTGAACTTCCCGATGCAGTTGATGGATTTGTCCCTGCTTCTCAATTATCTTTTGCTCCTGTAAAAATCATTAGTGATTATTTCGCTATTGGCGACAGACTTCCACTGAAAGTTGTTGAGTTTAACAAAGAATCCAAAAAAATTGTTCTCTCAGTTGTTGAAGCACTTAGAGACAAAGAAAGAGCAATAATTGACGCCTATAATGCAACTCATCCTGTTCCAAATGCAGATATGTATGTCAATGAGCCACCTCCACCGGTTACTCCAGAAGAATTAAACTTCCCTGATGAGTATCAGATGTATGAAAAGCCTTATGAAAAAACGGCTGAAAAAGTAGTGGAAACTCAGTCAAAAGTTGCAGATGCAACAGAAGTTGAAACTAAGGCGGCTTCATTAGTCCAAAACACCGAGATTACCAGCACTGAAAATGTATCAAGCGAAGTTCAAATCAGTTTAGTTGAAAATGAAGATATTGTTATAGTTGAAGAAAACACTCCTTCCGAAATCAAAAAAGAAAAGGAGTAAGCTCAATTTTATTTCCTTAAGATAAAACTGTTAGGATTTTTAATTCTGACAGTTTTTTATTTTCATTCGTCTATATATTTTTTTCTAATAATGATAAATCTATCAATACTAACTATTGGTGATGAGATTTGTATCGGACAAATAGTTAATACAAATTCCTCATATATTGCCACCAGGTGTACGGCTATTGGGCTGAATGTTCTGTTTCATTCCACGATACCTGACAAAAAGGATATAATGATTGCCGAGATTGACCGACTTAAGGAATTATCTGATGTTGTCATCATTACTGGTGGATTGGGACCTACCGAAGATGATATAACTAAGCCAACGCTTTGTGAATATTTCAATGATAAATTAGAATTGCACCAACCTACTTTCGAATTCCTTGAAAGCTGGTTTTCGAAAAAAGGCAGGGTTATGAACGAATTGAATAAGACTCAGGCTTATCTCCCATCCAAATGTAAGGTACTTGAAAATATTCACGGAACTGCCCCCGGTATGTTATTCGAAAAAGATAACAAAGTAGTTATTTCACTTCCGGGTGTGCCAAAAGAGATGAAATATATTATGGAAAATAGTGTAGTTCCATATTTAAAAGTATTATTAAGCAAAAAGAAAACAGATATTGTTCTGTATAAAACAATTCACACAGCAGGTATATTCGAATCAGATTTAGCAATTTTAATCGGTAATAAATCTGATTTTCCCGATGAATGCAGTTTTGCTTATCTTCCCTCATACAAAGGTGTTCGCCTGAGAATTGGTGTCAGTGCTGAAAATTTTGAGCTTGGACAAGATAAAATAAGAAAAATTGAAGCTTATTTGATGGAAAAAATTTCAAAATATGTTGTTGGCACAGAATCCGAGGATCTGGTATTGAGTATAAGCAATAAATTAAGACATAAAAGAATGACGGTAGCTGTGGCTGAATCCTGCACTGGAGGCTTGCTTGGAGCAAGTTTTACAAATTACTCAGGAAGTTCTGATATATTCTTAGGCGGAATAATCGCTTATAGCAATGATATAAAAATCAAAATTTTGA
>CALHRB010000300.1 GCA_938038165.1 Candidatus Kapaibacterium sp.
GATATGGTATCAAAGGGCGAGATCAACTTACCAACTGGAATAATTAAAGAGCAAGGCGAAGGTCCTGGTAAAATCTATAACTGTGCTTCTTATCCAAATCCAGCAAATAACTATGTAACATTCTTCTTTAATAACGATATAGATTTGGAAAACGTAAGCTTAACTATCTATGATATTAATGGAAAAGAAGTAGCCAATGTGTTAAGGAATAATATGGTTCCGGCTGGAAAAAATGCTGTGCTATTCGATCTTAATGCCTTATCCTCAGGTGCTTATTATTGGGTTATCAGGGGAAATGATTTCCAAAAAACACAACAACTCATAATAGTCAAATAACTTATTTTAAATATTTTTAATTTAAATCAGCCGAATGGGTTATTCTTCGGCTGATTTTTTTTATATTATTTAATATTTTTGTTGCAAAAAAAGTATTAAAGTTTCAAGAATAAATCATATGGAAAAACAAGAAATAATCGAATTTTCGGGTATCAAAGATAACCGTCAAAGGGGATCAGTAGGCAATTTTTTATTTAATACTATTAAGCCAGATTCTGTTCTTTCCTTTGTGTCTGCTTATTTTACAATTTATGCCTATGAGTCTTTAAAAGACAAATTAGACAATATTAAAAATTTATATTTTCTATTCGGAGAACCAAAATTTCTCAAAACACTCGATCCACAAAAGTCTGACAAGAAGCACTTTAGAATTGATGAAGATAGCATAAAACTTGAAAATGTCCTCGAACAGAAAAGAATTGCCAAAGACTGTTCGGATTGGATAAAAAAGAAAGTTGAGATTAAATCTGTCAAAAAATCTGGTTTATTACATGGAAAAATGTATCATATTGATAATAACGGCGTTCAATCTGCTATAATCGGAAGTTCTAATTTTACGATGCGTGGTCTTGGTTTTTCAGATAAGAGCAATATTGAACTTAACATGATCATAGACAGCGACCGGGATAGAAGGGATTTAAAAAACTGGTTCGAGGATTTATGGCGCAACAAGGATTTTGTTGTGGATATAAAGACTGAGGTATTGAAATATTTAGAACAACTCTATGAAGATCATTCGCCTGAATTTATCTACTATAAAACATTGTTCCATCTGTTTGCGAAAGATTTAGAGCAAAAGAAACAAGGAGAGTCACTTGCTAAGCAATATCAATTAACAGAGACCCAAATATGGAACACTCTTTACGAATTCCAAAAGCATGGAGTTATAGGTGCAATTAATAAATTGAAAAAATATAACGGCTGCATTATTGCTGATAGTGTTGGACTTGGCAAAACCTATGAAGCTCTGGCTGTAATAAAACATTTTGAACTCCTTAACGAAAAGGTTTTGGTTCTCTGTCCTAAGAAATTGAAGGAAAACTGGACAATATATCAGGCACAACTTAACCATACATTGAACCAATTCCAGAAAGATAGGTTCGGTTATACTGTGCTATGCCATACCGATCTCAGCAGGGAAAGTGGCTTATCGGGCGACATAGACCTTGCATATTTTAATTGGGGTGCTTTTGACCTGGTCGTTATTGATGAAAGTCATAATTTCAGAAACAACAAGAAAGGTAAAAACGGACAGAAAAGCAGATACGAAAAACTTATGGAAGATATAATTAAAAGTGGCCAAAAAACTAAAGTGCTACTTCTTTCTGCTACACCAGTCAATATTGATTTAAAAGACTTGAGAAATCAAATATACTTTTTTACGGAAGGCGACGATGCTAAATTCAATACAAGTATGGATATCGAAAACCTTAAGGAAACCATTGCTCTTGCTCAAAGAGAATTTACAAATTGGACTAAAGCACAAAAAGATAACCGAAACACTAAAGAGCTTTTTGATAAGTTACCCTCAAAATTCTTAAAATTATTGGATGAACTTACTATTGCTCGATCAAGAAAACATATTAAGAGGTATTATCAGTATGAGTTGGATAAAATAGGTGCTTTTCCGAAAAGACTGATACCTTTATCATTTTCAACTGCGATTGATACCAAGGATATGTTTTTATCTTATAAAAAATTAGACAAAGAAATCGAAGCTTATAAACTCTCGTTATTCAGTCCATCAAAATATGTAAAACCTGAATATTACAGTCACTATGGAATAAAGCCAAAAGAACCCGATCAAAAAGAGGCTTACGATGACACACAAACTCGTGAAAATTATTTGATCGGTATGATGAAAATCAACTTCCTCAAAAGATTAGAAAGCTCGGTCGAAGCATTTGAAATTACTATGTATAAGACTGTTGAAAAAATCATAGAATTAGAAAAAAAGATTAAAAATTTCAAACAGCTCAATCAAAGAGAACAATTCAAAGTGATAACCGAAGATGAGGAAGATAACGAGCTGACCAATGCACAGGAAACAATCGGCGCCCTTGAATACAAACTCGAACATTTGAACCTCGATGAATGGGAGCATGATCTGGCGGAAGACAGAAAACAGCTTTACAGTCTTTACAATGCTGCAAAAGATGTTACAGTAGAGCGCGATGCTAAACTGCAAGAGCTTAAAAAATTAATCGAAAATAAAATTAAGAACCCAACCATCAAAATCAATGGCGAATTTAATAAAAAGATATTGATATTTACAGCTTTTGCCGATACTGCAAATTATTTATATGAAAGCTTGCACCAATGGGTCAAAAATGATTTAAATACTGACATAGCTTTGGTTACTGGTTCAGGGGAAAACAAAACCACATTCAACCCACCGGGCTACAGAAACCAAACTGAGTTCAATCATATTTTGACTAATTTCTCTCCGGTTTCAAAAAGAAGACAAATGAATAATTCAATGCCGCAAAAGGGAGAAATTGATGTCCTTATCGCTACTGATTGTATTTCGGAAGGTCAAAACCTTCAGGATTGTGATTTTGTAATCAACTACGATATTCACTGGAATCCCGTCAGAATTATTCAACGATTTGGACGTATTGACAGAATTGGTTCAAAAAATCAAGCAATTCAA
>CALHRB010000301.1 GCA_938038165.1 Candidatus Kapaibacterium sp.
AACGTTTGGTTTGCTTTTTGAATCACCTGGATTGGTAACAAGATCAGGATTGCCGGGGGAAGGATCGCCTAATTTCCATTCTCCATTGGGATCTTGAAGCTCTTCGCCATTTGTAAAGCCATCGCCGTCAGAATCAAGCTTTGCAAGTTCCGGTCCCCACTGAACATTACCATTGACTAAAAATTTTGTTCCAATTTCTTTGCCAAAAAGATTTCTTGAATCGCCACCACTTTGTGAGTTGTGACAACTTACACATCCAAGTTTTGAGCCATTGGGTAACTGTCCAACTCTGAATGCTTTGGCTAAAGCATCGTTTGACATAAGTGTAACGATGGCAAAGAAAAAAGTAATTGATAAAAATAACTTCATAAAATCTCCTAAAAATTAAATTAAACAAAACATATTTTTAATAAAACAAAATTTAGAAATTTGTTACGTAATAAATAAAAAAAAATACCCTCATATATAATGAGGGTGTAAAAGAATAAAAAAAAGAAAAATTTTTAGGTTTTATTCCTCACCAATAATGGGAGTTTTGATAAGAACCTGAACGGTTCTGTTATAAAATCTTCCTTCAGGCAATTCATTGGAGTAAAGTGGTTCGTCTTCGCCCACTCCTCTTCTGTTAATAATACCAACTTTGCCGCCTGTCTTTTTCATAATGCCATCAAAAACAGTTCTTGATCTATTTTCTGATAATTTTTGGTTATGCTCGTAAAGACCAACAATATCTGTGTGTCCGATAACTTCAACAACAGAGTTTGGTTTTACTCTCTCGTAAACATAGTCATTCATGATCCTATCGTTGATAGGACCTGCAATGAATTTATCGAAGGGGAAGAGGATCAAACTGTATCTTTCGATGGTGCTGTCATTTTGCTTTTGAACAAGTTTTTCAAGAGTTGACACCTGCATAACAGGGATAGTGATAGGCTCAGATTCGCATTCTCTGCCTGATCCAGTAGTAACGACTAATTTAGCAATATATGGTTTGTCTTCTTTTGGATAACCACCTCCGGTATTAGTCCAATCCCAGATATAAGATTCATTCCTTGTTCCAACATCAGTCAAAGTGTTCCAATTTTTACCATCTCTGTTAACCACAATTCTACGTTTAATAACGAGAGCATCTTCAATACCGTTTTTCATTTTAAATGTCATTTCCTCTGGTTGAGGGAAGGTTTTTGGATCTTTGTCAAAAACAGGCTTCATAATGTTCCAGTCGTTAGATCTGATTTCAACACGGCGGTTTTCGACAATTCCGAGAGAGTCTTTCAGGTTTGATATAACTTCTGGTTTATCTCTGAAAGAAAGTTTCATTCTGCTTTCGTCAATACGCCATACATTTTTCAAATAGTTGAAAACATTGGTGGCTCTTTCTTTTGAAAGCCCGGGTCTTTTTTCTTCTGGAGTTGTTCCGTCGTTGCAACCGACTATTTCGATTTTGGCGTCCGGGAATTTAGTCAATCTATAGCCATAAATATTCAGAATGTGATAATATTTATCCAAAGTGCCACCAGCAATGGTTGTATCAGTGAAACCTGCGGTTCTGTCGCTTGATGGGAATAAGATATATCTTTTAGGAATTTCGGAAGAGCCAAGATCGAAAAACACATAATTTAATAATGGATAGAGATCCCATGTCTGGAACTGCTCCATAACCAAACCTCTGAAATTAGCTATTTTTGGATTTGATGCCTTGTTCCTTGCAACGTAAGCGGCTTCATCCATAGTAGCGGATAGAACTGGCTTTTGCCCGAGCATCAAAGTATCATAAATGATATCGGCAAAAACTTCTGTCTCTTCTACTTTTTTGGTAATAGAGGGCTTAAACACTCTTTGAGTTTTGCTAACCTTGCCATATTTTGGGTTTTCGGCTGTAATTTCCAGATCTACATATTTGTGATTGGCTTTAGGATCACCATAGTCTGTATTGGAAATAACCATTTGAAGCTCAATCCTGTCCATAGTCAGTTCTTCACTAACAATTCTATTGGTTATAGGATTTTTAACTGTAACTAAAGAAGGTATATTCTGACCAGAACATTCGTCAATGACATAAATTTTAAGATTTATAGCCCTGAAGAATGTGGGGACGAAAGCCATAAATATATCAAGGTCGCCCTGATAGCCGGGTAAGTCTTTTCTGTTCGAAGAAAAATAAAGGATGTCGCCAGCAGCAGGTAATGTGATGAAATACTCATCTTGTTTTGTGTTAATTGGTTCGCCAAGATTGACAGGTTTTGTCCATTTACCATCTTCGAATCTAGAGTAGTAAAAGTCTAACCCTCCGATTTTGTCGGGGTATCCGTTAGAAGCAAAAAATAATGTTGTATTATCAGCAGCAATAAAAGGCGAGGCTTCCTGACCTTTTGTGTTTAACTCTTCAAGGTTTTTAGCTGGTAACCACTCATCTTTATCAAAATCATAATCACTATACCAGATATCGAAATTCTCTTTCTTACCTTCGCCGTTGCTGTTAGGACCTTTTCGAGTGGAGATAAAATAAATTCTTGATTTATCAGGAGCAATAGAAGGCTGTGAATCGAATGAGGGTGAATTGACATTAGGACCTAAGTTCACAGGTCTGCCCCACTTATCACCTTCGATAGTTGTCATATAAATATCGCAGTCTCCAAAACCATCGGGTCTATTACAAGCAGTAAAATAAAGTGATTGACGGTCTGCCGCAATCGAAGCAGCGCCTTCGTTTAATCTTGTATTTACACCTAAATCACCTAAATGTGTTGTTGTATCAATATTAAATGGTTCAAAGAATATAGTGTCCAAACGGTCATTTTTCTTTGCAGCCCAGAAATCATGGGAAGGATCACCTTTTTCGTTCAATTTACTGCCAGACCGGTTAGATACATAATATAACGTTCTACCGTCGGCACTTATAGTTGGAGCATAGTCCAAACCCTTCCAGTTGACAACCGGTCCAAGATTGATGATCCTTATTCTTTTTCTTTCAGTTAATAGAATGTTGTCATCATCTTGCATCAGTTCGGTATTCATTGTTACATCTTCTATCGAAGCCGCATACAGATAGAATTCCTCTTGATTGTAACTACTAACTTGCTCATTTGATTTCAGAGCATTAGAAGCGAAAATGAAAAGTAAAAGTAAAAAAAGAACTGTAAAACATTTTTGCATAAGCTCTTACCTGATTTTATATATAAAATAAATTCTTTTTTATTTTTCAAAAAAATTATTTCTATCAAAAAGTGACAGAAATGCAAACTGATAATAAAAAAAAGATTATTGATTTATCTTTAATTCAAATTTTTAATATAATTGAAAATCAAATAATTCACAAATATTTTGAAACTTTTTTTCCAAAATATTTAAGAAAATGTTAACGATATGTTTTTTTTAAGTTTATTTGTGCAAACTGGATTTTCAGAAGCTTAATATTTTTGATGCTTCTTGCGAAAGCCATTTATCGAGAAACTGTGCATTTTGGTCTTTATCGGAAAGAATCGGTTGCTCAATATTCCAGTCAATGCCAATTTTTGGATCGTTCCAATTGATAGAGCTTTCACCTGATTTATTCCATAGAGCTGTGCATTTATATTGCATTTCACAGTTATCAGATGTGGAGAGAAAACCATTGGCAAATCCCGGTGGCACCCAAATTATATGTTTGTTTTCTGCAGATAAATCAAACCCAACCCATTGACCTAAGGTTGGGGAATTGTGTCTGATATCAACTTCGACCACAAAGGCACTTCCGGAGGTTACTCTGATGAGTTTACCCATTGGTGGGTCATATTGAAAGTGCAAACCACGGATAACACCTTTTACTGAACTAGAATGGTTATCTTGCAGAAAAACAGTTGGCAGACCCCATTCAGCAAATTGATCGCTTCGCCATGACTCCATGAAAAAACCCCGTTCATCTTGAAATATTTGGGGTTTAAACAAAATAACGCCGTTTAAATGCTCTGAAATTTTTATCAGTCCCAATTTATATCCCTTTAATTATTTTTTTGATTTATTTTTATTGCTTTTTATAAATACTTTTAATAAAGATTCGATTTCTTTCGACGAGCCAAATTCATCTCCAAGTAGTTGTTTGGAAGATTCTTTGGAACGAAAATCTTTGAGCCCTTCCTCTTCGCTTTTGGTGTACATTAAAGTGAATGCATACGCTATAAGTAAAGAAAATTCAAGCCCAAGTGCAAACAAAACCAAAGACGGTTGGGTCGGTGGAATAAATTTTAATCCTCTTAATCCAATTATGATAATCAACACGGCTGCACCAATATAAACCATACCCAGAACAGTATTTCCATATTTGATGCTGAAATGATAACGCATATACATTATCAAACCATCATTTAGATGAAAAAATCTATATAGCAAATTAGACTCAAGCCATTTTATAGCCTTGTAAAGAGCCTTCAGATCTTCAAGTTGCATTTTCCATTCATCTACGTATAAATGCATGTTTCTAATATCAGCCTCACTAATTTCTTTGAGTATTATTTTGTGCTCTTTCTCGGTGTAAAAACCAAATCGTTGGGAGGCTATCTGATTAATAAAATTTGCAATTTCTCTCTCGATTTTCTGGCTTATATATCCATATCTCCTTGGCAGTAGAGATGAAAAGATTACTGACAGCGAGACTCCAAATGTGATGCTCAAAAATGAAATAGATAGTAATGGATTAAACCAGTATCTTGATTCTTCGGGTGTTTTTGCAAAAATATCAACTGCCCATGAAAAATAGTATGATGTTCTTACCAAAGGCTCCTTTGTGGTTATATAATATGAAACTAATTCACCACTGTTGTAAACTTTCCCCATTAACGTTACTTCGAGTAGCTTTTGCATTATTGGTAACATAAGAAGAAAAATCAAAACCACAAAAAATATGGTTAGAAAAATGAAAAGAACAATCTGTGCTGCGTTGTGCTCAGTTAGTTCAAAATAGGTAATATTAACTTTATTATTTTCCATTTTTTATGTTTATTTCTTCTTATATTATTTCTAAATTCTTCAAAGTGTAATTTAAGTAATTTTTTTCTTTTTACATTTTCCTGAAACAAAATCAAAATTTTTCGTAATCAAATATACTTTATCGAAAGGGCGAAAAAATGAAAAAAGTAATTGTTTTCTTTATCACTTACATAACATTTTGCTTCATTTGTTTTGCACAAACAAATAAAATTTATCATACAAGCAAAAATCATTCCAATATTGAGGGACGAACTGAAATACTCGACCAGTCAATTAAAAATTTAGCTTCGGAGAAGAATTTACCATTAATTAATCAAAACGAAAATCAAGAATTAGATGTAGCTGAAACTACAATTGATTTCATTATTTTGAGTGAAAGCATTAAAAATATTTTTCGAGATGAGGAATTGAAAAAATTGATATGTTGTGAAAGCACTACACAAAATCAATTATCAAAAGACAAATTTTTAGTTGACAGCACTTCTGATTTATTCAAACATTTAGACTGATTATGATATTATCTTACCTTGAATGTTGTCATAGTAATAATTGCAAGAATGACGGCAATAATATAAAATCTTGTTACTATTTTTGATTCGTGCCAGCCGGATTTTTCAAAATGATGGTGAATCGGAGACATTTTGAATAATCTTCTTCCTTCGCCATATCTCTTTTTAGTATATTTGAAATATGAAACCTGAATAATGACGGAGAGTGTTTCAGCAAAAAAAATACCTCCAAGAATAGGCAGGAGGAACTCTTTTTTAATCAAAATACAAAGGACACCGATTGCACCACCGAGTGCAAGCGAACCTGTGTCGCCCATAAAGACTTGAGCCGGATAGGAATTAAACCATAAAAAGCCTAAAGATGCTCCTACCAGAGCGGAGCAAAAGATTGTCAGTTCGGCAGAGCCTTTCAAATGAATTATATTTAAGTAGGAGGCGAAAACTGAATTGCCCGTGATATAAGTTATTAGAGCAAGAGCCAGAGCAACGATTCCAACTGTACCGATTGCTAATCCGTCCAATCCATCTGTTAAATTCACTGCATTCGATGTAGCAGTAATGATAAAAATAACAACTGGTATATAGAAAATTCCGAAATCGAAATTTATCATTTTTTCAAAAGGGACAGTTGTCAGAGTCTTGAATTTATCAAAATCATCCGAAAACAAATCAGGAAAGAAATAGATTGTGCAACCAATTATCAATCCGATTGAAATTTGCCCTACAATTTTCCATTTTCCGATAAGACCTTTTTGATATTTTTTTACTACTTTTAAATAATCATCAAGTAATCCGACAGATCCGAGCCAGGCAGTGGAAAGAAGAATAAGAATGACATAAATATTTAGGATATTTGCCCAAAATAATGTTGGAAGAAGAACTGACAGCAATACAATCAAACCACCCATTGTTGGTGTCCCAGCTTTCAGGTTATGGTTACCGACGCCATTAAGTTCGATTTTTGACTGTTCACCGATCTGCTTTCTTTTTAGAATCTTTATTATAACCGGTCCGAATATAAAGCTGATTAACAAGGCAGAAATAGCCGAAGCAGCAGACCTGAAAGTAATATATTGAAAAACCCCGAATCCGGGAGGATTAAAAGCATTTTTAATCCATTCTGCAAGGTAATAAAGCATTTGCTATAAGGTAATTATTTTACATAATCTTTCAATTTTTTAATAATTTCTTCCATTTTCATACCTCTCGAGCCTTTGACCAGGATCACATCATCAGCACCTATGAGATTCAACAGGAAATCGAACAGAATATTTTTATCTTCAAAATGATGAATGTTTTCTAAATTCAATTCATTTTTTGCTATTAACATAAAATGACCATAAACCAAAACAAAATCAGCAATCATGGAAGCTGATTTTAAGATTTCTATATGCTCATTTTTTGCAGATTCACCAAGTTCAAGCATATCGCCAAGTATGGCATATTTTTTTCCATTATTATTATAGGATTCAAGAACTTTAAGCGAGAGAGCCATAGAGTCCGGATTTGCATTATAGCAGTCATTTATTAATACAAAGTCGGTTATTTTTTCTAACAACATCCTACCATAAGAATGTTCAGAAGTGTGTGAAAAGGATTCTAACCGTTGTTTAATTAAATCTACGGGTAATCCAAAATGATAAGCCACCGAAAAGGCGGCAATTGCACTGTAAGCAGTTCCATAACCTATTGTTTTTAGATTTATTTCCAAAGATGATGTGTCATATTTAATATTAATTATTGGTTGAAGAGAGGGATTTAGTTTAATATCAGCGACAATGTCAGCAGAGGGGTCACTTCCGTAACCGATTCTTTTATCAAGGAAGTTAAAGTATTTTTTTAGTCTTTGATCGTCAAGATTAATAAATGCGTAACCGTTATGCTTTTTGAGGTGCCCAAAAAGGAAGGTTTCTTCCATTTCGACACCATCAAGGTCAATCAGCTTTTCAAGATGTTCTCTGCCTATATTTGTTATAAGACCGTGTGTTGGTTCAACTATAGATGAGAGAATACTTATTTCGCCAGGCTCATTAGTGCCAATTTCGATTATAGCTGCCTCTATTGTATCATCCAGTTGTAATAAAGTTAAAGGAACACCAATCTGATTGTTGAAATTTTCTGCAGTTTTCAGAACTTTTAACTTTCCTGAAAGGACGTGTGCTATAATCTCTTTAGTGGTTGTCTTACCATTAGAGCCACCAACAGCCAGAATATCGCAATTAAATTTCCTGCGGTGAAAATTTGCCAGTTGACCCAAAGCATTCAATGTATCATTGACTATGATGATAGGCTTGGATTTAATCAAATCTGTATTATCATTTATCCATTCATTGTTGGCAATGGCAAAGCTTGCACCTTTTTCAAATGATTCAATAATTCTTTGATGGCCGTCCTGATTTTCTCCTTTTAGGGCTATGAAACAGTTCCCTTTGGTAATTGTTCTTGTGTCAGTCGAAACACCTTTGCAATTAGTTTGCTCGGTAAAATTCAGCAAATTATCCTCACCAAAAAGGACACTCAATTCATAAGAATTGAATTCAGCTGTGTTATTTAGCATAAAATTTTCTGAAAAAAATAAATTAGATAAATTAAGAATAGCAAAATAATCTTTTTTTGAATTAGATTAAATTTGTTTTCTCATAAAATGTTTGAAAATATTCATAGCTTAAAATTGGATTTTTTTAATTTTGTATTTTTGATAATAAATTCTAATGAAATTAACAAATTTAATAAAATTACTTCTGGTAGTTTTGTCATTTGCTACTATTGTGTGGCTTGGGGGGTCTATTTTAAGAGCGGTTATTGCCTATAGCATATTTGTTCCAGCGACCGAACTCGAATTGAAGCCAGATCAAACCGATGAACTTAGAATGAATGTAGTCAAAATTTATGTAGATACAGCTATTTACACAATTGTATCATTTGTATTTGTTTTTGTCATAACTCTTTTTTTATTATTTAAATTCTTGAAGCATTTGAAGATTTATGGATGGTTATTTATGGCTTTTGTACTATTCTTTATTGCCTCACCTATTGAATTGTATCTCATTTTTCTGGATATCAAGCTAATTTTGTATCTTAATTATACTAAGAATCTTTCATTTCAAAGTTATGAAGTAAGCGAATTTTTTATTAATAGATTAAGAAAATTGAACATAATTTCACCACTTGCTTATTTGTCCTTTTTTACATCAATTATTTTATTAATCTTCAGACCATTGGACAAAAGCAACAGAACTATGGCGGAGAAAAAAGAATGAAGTTAATCGAGATTCAAAAAGAATTAATGGAACTTGCAAAAAGCCTTGGTATATCAGTTCGTAAAGAAAAAGGAAATTTCAGAAGTGGGTTTTGCCTTGTCAACGATAAAGAAGTTATAGTTTTAAATAAGACATCAACTATTGAATCATTGGTTTCAGTGCTTGCGATTTGCCTTGCTAAGTATTCTGATAAGCTCTACATTAAACCAGTCTTAAGAGAATTTATAGAAAAAGAAATTGAGAATAAATCACAAATCAGTTCAGAAAAAATTCGAATAGAGATAAATCAGGATTCATAATTTTTTGAATTCGAATTTTGGATACCCTTTCTCTCCCTTGTCGTTGAAAAAGTCAATAAAGTGAAGTTTCCAATAGAAACCTTTTGTATCTTGAAGTATATATATTTTTTCTGGATATATAGTATAAGTATTTGTACCAACAAAATCATAACCTTTCCATTCATAACCGATTGAATTTCTGAGATTCGAGAGATTGGCTGATGATGTGTCTTCGATAGAGACATCAGAAAATTCTTTTTTGGTTGTTAATAGCCCCGCTCTGACATATTTAGTATTGATAAGCACGGTTGTAACAAGATACCACATTGGATTTCCAGCATTATCTGCAAGTAATTCGGTGAATCGGGTAAAGTGAATATCCCAATCAATGTTATTGGGTTCTAAGTCTAAAATTTTACCCCCTTCATCAAAACTGAAGTATATATGATTTCGGTTTGTTTTTTTTTCAATTTCTGTTATTGTTTCTGCTGAACCGTCAGGGTTCGAGAATTTGATTTTATATTTATTATTGCTAAAACCGAGGAAAGTCATTTTTTTAAAACCAGAACTATTTTTTTTCTCGTCAAATCCTCTGTCAATCACATAAGTGTGACCTTTTGAAATAAAACTGTCATCTTTGAATAACCACCAGTTTCCGATAGCAGTTGAATCGGGATTTCCGTCTGGTTTGTCATGTTTCCAGCTTGTTTCGGGCAAATTAATAATTTTTTTTAAATTAATTGAATTAAATTCAACATCTTCAAAATCGTAAGCTCGGGCAAACTTTGCACTATTAAGATAAATATGAAAATGATTGTCATCGCAACTGAAAGCCAAATCCCAAATGGTATAGATATTTTGTTTGACTGCCGAGTCTTTGTCGAGATTAAAATAAATCTGGTTTAAGTAGTCAACTCCCATATTGGCAACGGCTATTCTTTCGTTTCCACGATTGAATGGGCTTAAAGGTGTATCTTCAGGCATACACCCATAGACAAACAAAACTGCAAGCAAAAACAATATATGTTTAAAATTAATCATAAATTATCATTACTTGAGACGAAAAAAATTTGCACATTATTTGATATGAAATAATTTTCTGGAACAGTTAAATTATAGTAAAACTATATAAATCAGTTGCTTAAACGATTTGCTTGATAAAGCTGCAAATAAAAAACCAAAAAATATGAAAAAATATTAATAAAAAATTTCTTGTCATTTATAAATATATAACTTATATTTATAACTAATAAAATTTGTTGGGGGGGAAATTATGTTTAAAAATAAAATAGGAAAGAATATGAAAATGATAATATTTGCAGTCATCTTGTTTTTGCCGATAAATTTGGGCTTGACAGATGATTTATATTCTAAATCAACAGATAAAAAAATAAGGAGAGAAATTACTATTTTCCCCGATGAATATTCAGATCTTGATGATATTCCCACCCCAAAGGCAACAAAAGACGAAAATATATTAAAAACACTTGAAAGAGCCAGACAAAGATATCTTCAGGCACTTATCTTAATCGAAAAAGGTGATACTACCGGAGCGGCAAAGTATTTTGAGATAGCTATAAATATATTGAACCCTCTTGTCAGTTATCCCGGGATAGATAAAAATGATGATTTTACTGATCTTGCCCAATCTATTATAGAAGATTACGAGAGTTTTGTGCAAAGTATTGATAATCTCGACGAAAATTCATCATTATTCATCATCAGGGACAAACTATTTGAAAAAATTGAAAGTCCAAAAGCAACAAGCACAACAATTCAACCCCTTATTGAAATAAAAAAACAGGCTCAAGAAATTATCAAGAAGGATTCTGTTGATTTTGCTAATAATTTCACTATCCCATTGGTTGATAATGAATACGTACAGAAAAACATATCTTTTTTAACGCAGGACAAAGTTGGAAAAAAATTCATTAAGAACAGTCTTGAACGTAGTACAAAATGGTTTCCCATGTTCAAAAGAATTGCCAAAGAAGAAGATGTCCCTGAGGAGATAATTTATCTGGCAATGATAGAGAGTGCCCTCAATCCAAATGCAGTTTCAAGAGCAAAAGCTGTTGGTATGTGGCAATTTATTCGATCAACCGGCGAGGTTTATGGACTTAATTCAAGCTCATCTGTATGGGTTGATGAACGAAGGGATCCCGAAAAATCAACAAGGGCTGCAATGAAACATTTGAAAGATCTTTATAATGATCTTGGAGATTGGCACTTAGCACTTGCCGCATATAATTGTGGAATCTCCGGAGTAAAAAGAGCTATAGCAAAAAGTAAATTTGAGAATCCAAGCTTTTGGGAAATCAGAGAGTTCTTGCCAAAAGAAACAAGGAATTATGTTCCATTTTATATCGCAACTGCAAAAGTCTCAATGAATCTCGAAGAATATGGTATAAGCACAAAAGAATTCAACTTTCTGGATGAATATAAATATGAAACTTACACACTCAACGAGCCTATCAGTCTAAAAGCTCTTGCCAAATGTGCAGGAACAACACTGGAACACTTGCAGAATTTGAATCCTGAACTATTGATGACCACTACTCCGCCTGATGTAACATCTTATACTGTTAAAATTCCTCCTGGAACAAGGGAATTATTTGCGGCT
>CALHRB010000302.1 GCA_938038165.1 Candidatus Kapaibacterium sp.
TTACGTTTTATCAATATTATTAATATTTGCTTATTTTGTGAATCTTGTTAAATTAAATATTGACAACTATGAAAGCACAATAAACCAGCAGGGTATCGTATTGATAGATTGTTGGGCGTCTTGGTGTAGTGCTTGTAAAGATTTTAAGCCGATTTTTGAAAAAGTTGCTTCAAATTTTCTAAATCATACTTTTGGTATGCTTGATACAACGGGCGAAAAAAAACTGGTTGAATTACTTAAAATCGAACATATTCCAACTTTGTTGCTTTATAGGGATGGAATAATGTTATTCAAGCAGCCAGGATATTTTCCTGAGGATAAATTGGAGGACATTATAAAACAGGCTGAATCACTTGATATGGATTTAGTTAGAGCAGATTTAGAGTCACAGAAGTCTTAATTATTTTTTTTATTTATTATTTAAGGAGGTCTTATGGAAGAAGTTAAAGAATTAAAACAAGAAATAGCTTTAAAATGGATTAAAGCTGATTCGGGCAATACTTATCTTTGTCCTGCTGCTGCTCTGAGCAGATTGCAATCGCCAACAGAGGAAGATTTAAAGAAAATTTGTATTGATGAATCTTTGAATCCTCAAAATGACTAATTTTTCCGCACTTTCAGTGCTTTGATATTCTTTAAGATATAACAAGGGGTTTTTTTACCCCTTGTTTGCTTTTATTCTGAAATTTTATTATAAATCTACGGAGAATAATATGTTAAATTTAATCAGGCAATCAGCTCCAGACTTTACAGCAGAAGCTGTCCTTGCTGATAATCAAATCGTAAAAGATTTTAAACTTTCTGATTACAAAGGGAAATACGTCCTGTTGCTTTTCTATCCACTAGATTTTACATTTGTCTGTCCAACTGAAATATTAGCATTTAATGAAAAACTTGAGGATCTCAAATCTCGAGAAACTGAATTGATCGGTATTTCTGTTGACTCTGTCTATACTCATCTTGCATGGAAGAAAACACCTGTAGCCGAAGGTGGAATTGGGAACATTGGTTTTACTCTTGTTTCTGACTTAAAGAAAGAAATAGCAACTAATTATGGCGTCCTGATTGATGCCGAAATTGCTTTAAGAGCTTTATTTTTAATAGATAAGCAGGGAATCGTAAGACATAGTATAATTAATGATACTCCGTTCGGCAGAAGTGTGGACGAAGCTATAAGAATGGTTGATGCTCTCAGACATTATGATAAATATGGTAAACTATGTCCGGCTAACTGGCAGGAAGGTAAAGAGGATATGGAAGGTTCTACTGATGGGGTGATTGATTATCTATCTAAATATGCTGCCCAAAAAAAATGAGTTTGTAAAAAAGTAAAAAGCAAATTATAAGATACAAAAAAAGCATCCAAAAAATATTGGATGCTTTTTTTTTTGTAAAGAATTGATTTAAACTAATTTTTAATTTCCCAATACATCGTTTTTCTTAATGACTCAATCCATTCGGCATATAGTTTATTTTGTTTATAAACTATTGCCATTTGTTCTAAATCTTTATAATCTTCGGGTAATTTAGGAGGATGCTCGGCTATAGTTCTTTTTCGGTAAATGATGTGATAAGATTGTTTGGGTTTAGAAGCGAAAGGCATTGGATCGGTAACACTGCCGTCCGGAATTTTATTAATAAATTCTTTGTAAGCTGATGGTAAATCATTTAATGGAAATTTACCTAATAAACCACCAAGAGACTTTGTATCTTTGTCATCAGAATATATTTTTGCAAGTTCCTCGAATTTTTCTCCTTTTAATGATCTATCTCTTAAATCAGCAAGAAATTGCTTTGTTTTTTCTATATCGTCGCTTGCAATGCCGGATTTGAAAAGAATATGTCTGACATTGATGGAATCTTTCGTTTTGTCAATTGTTTGAATTATATGATATCCAAGAGGAGTTTCGACGACTTTAGAGTATTCACCTTTTTGCAATGCAAAGGCAGCTTTTTCGAACTCAGGGAAAAGCTTACCTCTGGGAAACCAGCCCATTTCTCCGCCAAGATGGGCGGTGCCAGGGTCGTTACTGTATCTTTTTGCAAAATCAGCAAAATTTCCACCATCAATTATTGAATCTCTTATTGAATTGGCAAGCTTTAATAAGTCTTCTTTGATAGTAATATCCGATTCTACGTTTTTTACAATATGATAAAGCTCAACTTGAGCAGGAATAACTTTTATGCTATCTTTGAATTGATCAAAAAAATCCTGAACCTCTCTTTGAGTAACTTTAATGTCGGAAAATTTAAGCTGTTTAACTTTTTGAGACAAGATTTGCTTTCGGATTTCTTCACGATACTCTGTTTCCATACGAGCGATTGACATTCCATAAACATCTTCTACTCTTTTGGCTGAGCCGTAGTATTGTATGACTCGGTTCAGATAAAACTCCCATTGAGATTGAATTTCTTCTTCGGAAGCAGTGATGGAATCTTCTATCGCTTTCATTATGACAAGTTTCTCATTTATCATTGCGTTTAGAACTTGCAGTCTTAATTCTTTGTCATTAACATTAAGATTAGGATTCTGTTGAGCAAGAACCATAAGCTGACCGGCAAGGTCTGATTGCATTATTATTTCGTTGCCAACAATGGCAAGAATTTTGTCAACTGTTTGCCCCTCTTGAATTTGAGCACGAAGAAACATACCCGAAGTACAAAAAAGGACAAGAAATACTAATTTTTTTATAATCATAATGTTACAATTTGGAATTAACTCAGTTTTTTAAGTGAATTCATTGTTTTAGTCAACTTATCCTTATCTATGTAAACTTTGTATTTCGCCTTCAAAGAATTTATCCATTTTTCACTTAGATGTTTTTGCAGTAGATCCTGGAACATTGGAGCGAAATCGGGAATAGCCTCTTCAAATGTTTTTTGACGAGATGCTTCAAATTCGTTAAGCTTCACAATACTATAGCCATTATCGTAGCGATGAGGCTTAGAGTGCTGTCCGGGTTTAAGGTTATCTTCGATAACGATTTTGGCTAATTGGTTATCTTTGGCAGTAACTTTGCCCCAATGACCATTCTTTTCCCTATAACCAGCTCTTTGTGTAAATTGTTTTGCAAGTTCAGCAAAATCAGCTCCATTATTTAGTTGATTGTATAAATCGTTTGCAAGAGTATCGCTAAGAACATAAATTTCGCTAATATCATAAATTGGATGAGTCAAATACTTGTGTTTTGTTGTATCCCAGAAAGAACGGGCAAGTACGGAATCAAATTTTAGTTTATCCCAAACTTCAATAGCTTCTACTTTGAATAGAAGGATTCCGTCCCGGAATTCTTTGAGCAAGTTGGAATAGTCGGAGTATTCTTTTTCGAGTTCTTCAGAAACAGCATCGTAAACCAATGGGTCGGTTAGTTTATCAATAACAATTTTGAAGTCGTTGGTGTTTAAACCAAATCCTCTGAGATCACTTTGTTTGTTCATCCTGTTAATTAAATGGTCAACACTATAAGAAACTTTATTAAAAGCGAAAATGTTTTTATTTCTTAATGATTCACTCAGATCCTTACTCCAAGATGTATCGAGATTGTTTTTAGTAGTGTCAATTGAGGAAACTAATTCTTTAAGCACATCGTAAAAAATTTTAAAACCAAATGAAGATTTAACGGAATCAAGAAAAGTTCTTTTATCTGATTCGAAATATATTCTTTTGTATAGTTTCTTAATATCATCACGTTCTGATTCAATATTGAAAGCTTTTGAAGAGTCTCTCCTGATAATATGAATTCCATAATCAGAGTAAACTTTGCCGGATATCTCACCATCCTTAAGTGAATAGAGAGCTTCTTCAAAAGAGGGTAGAAGATTTCTGCCAGTATTTTCCATACCAGATGATCTTGAATACCAAGCACCAAGATCGCCACCTTTGATTGCAGTGGATGGATCTTCAGAATTCTCTTCGGCTAATCTTGCAAAATCAGCTCCCTTTTTTAGTAGGTTTAAAATACTGTCAGCTTTTGCTACAACTCTCAAGGAGTCTTTGTCCAATCCCTCGGATAGCAAGATATGACTGCCACGCACTTTTATTCGTGGTTCGCTTTTGAGAACTTTAACAATAAAATATCCATATCGTGTTCTGATAAGTTCGGGATAGAAATTCCCTGGTTTTGTTTTGTAAATGGCATCTTCGATAGGTCTTTGGGTTCTGCCTGCAGTAATATAAGTAGAAATAATACCTCCACGTTCACCGCTTTCTTTATCGTCTGATGAATCTTTGGCAATATCGGCAAAATCCTTTCCTTGTTTAAGTAGTTCTAAGCATGCTTTACCTTTAAGATAGGCAGCCATGCTATCATTTTCATTTCCCATTGGAAATTGAAAAAGCATAATTGCAATTTGGAGTTCTCTGTCTCGCTTGCTAAGCATATCATCAACCTTTCGGTCAACAAGTTTTTTGTCTAAAAAATAGGACTCTGCAAGAATTCTTCTGTTTTGGGCTATATCGGCAATTACTGATGAATCGTTTCCGAAACCACGTTGAATGGCATCTTGAACTTTTAATCTATATTTTGTGTAAAGTTCAATGAAATCATAAAGACTATCTCGAGAAACTTCCCAAAGTTTCACATCCTTTCTGTTCATATTTTTACGGAAAGCTTTTTCGAGCTCTGAAAATGTTATCCTTTCGTTACCGACAGTTATAACTACCTCGTTTTTAAGTTTGTCAGCATCAGATAAATTTTCTTTAGTTAGTTTTTTTTCTGTTTTACGAGTTGATTTTTGAGAATAGACTGAAAGGTTAAATAAAAGCAAAAGTGTTAAAGAAAAAATAAAAAACCTCATGAAATACCGAAGAAAAAACATACCTTCTCCAAATTTATATATACATCAACAAAATTATTCTTACTTTTAATTAAGAATATATAAAAGGTTTGAAAATTAAATTATTGTAAAATGATTTATATTTCTGATGCTAATTTGTTAGCTAATTTCCAAATATCACCAGCTCCTAATGTAAGAATTATATCACCCTGTTTATATATTTCTTTTGCATAAGCATAAGCATCATCAAGAGTTTCAGCATATATTACATTTTTATGACCAAAAGCAACAGCAGTGTCAGCAATCAATTTCCCGTTAATTCCTTCGATTGGTTTTTCCCTTGCAGGATAAACATCAGTTACAATTAAAATATCACTGTCATCAAAGGATTTCCCGAAATCTGTATAAAAATCTCTTGTTCGGGTGTAAGTATGGGGTTGAAAGACAGTGATTATTCTTTTATTCCAACCATTTCTTGCTGCTGAAATTGTAGCCTGCACTTCTGTAGGATGATGAGCATAATCATCAATCACAAGTGTATCGTTTTTATTACCTTTAATTTCAAATCTTCGGTTTACTCCAGTAAATTCCGAAAGAGATTCGGCTATTTTTTCAAATGGAATTTCCAGTTCCAAACCAATGGAAACTGCAGCCAGACTGTTCCTTACATTATGAATGCCGGGGATGTTTAATTTGACAATACCAAGGTCTTGACCATTGTAAACTGCAATAAATTCTGAAGTGATGTTGTCATATTTTATATTTTCGGCTCTAACATTGGCGTGTCGGGACAGACCGTAAGTTATTACTTTTTTCTTTATACCGCCTAATATGCTTTTTACACCTATGTCATCAAGGCAGACAGCGACAAATCCATAAAATGGAACTTTATTTGAAAATTCAAGAAAAGTAGTTTTCAAATCTTCAAAATCTTTATAAATGTCTAAGTGTTCTGGTTCAATGTTGTTTACAACTGCAATAGTAGGTAACAGCTGCAAAAAAGATCGGTCGAATTCATCGGCTTCAACAACAGTCCAGTCGCCCCTACCAAGCCGAGCATTCGTTCCGCCAAATCCTCTCAATCTTCCACCGACAATTACTGTAGGGTCCAAACCAGCTTTAAGCATAGTTAAACCACAAAGTGAGGTTGTTGTTGTTTTTCCGTGTGTTCCCGAAACAGCCAGACAGTAATTGAGTCTTGATACTTCGGCTAACATCTCAGCACGTCTTAAGAGCGGTATGTTAAACTTTAGTGCGGCTATTGTTTCTGGGTTATTTTTAGGATCAACTGCACTTGAATAGACAACCACTTCGGCGTCATTAATATTTTCTTCGCTATGACCAATATGGATCTCAGCGCCCAGGGATTCTAAATAATCTGTGTTTTCAGATTTTGAAATATCCGAACCTGACACCAAAAAACCCTGATTGAGAAGAATCTCGGCAATACCACTCATTCCTATACCACCAATTCCGACAAAATGTATTTTTTTTACTGATGAGAAAATTTTATTTATCATTTTATCCACTTATATTTTGTAATATTCTGGTTTTCTGTCTGAAAAGATATCATTATATTCATTAAACGATTTTTTTCTCGTTTTTTCAGGGAAGATTTCAGCTACCAATTCGATTTCGGAAAAATTATCAGCCTTAACTATTAATTCTCCATTATAGCCCCAGATGGCAGACTGACCTTTGAATATAAGTTTTTCCTCATCTCTTGCTTCTTCGCCAGTCCTATTGGCAACAGCAAGATATACTTTGTTTTCCAAAGCGCGTGAAGGCATCGAAATATGCCACACATCGGTAACAAGGTTAGATGGACAGACTATAATATCAGCACCTTTGAGTGCTAATGTTCTTGCAGATTCCGGAAATCTCCAGTCGTAGCAAATCATTACTCCAATATTGATGTCAAAAGGGGCATAATAAAAGCAGTTAAATCCTGTGTTACCGGGGTTAAAGGCAAAAGATTCCTTGTAAAAAAGATGTGTTTTTCGGTAAACATAACTTGACCCGTCTGGAAAGATTGTTATAGCAGAATTATATACTTTCCCACTATCATCTGTTTCCGGAAAACCATAAACAATGACTTTGTTGAATTTTTTTGAAAGATTTTTAAAATGTTCTGCAGTTTCTCCATCGTTACTTTCTGAAAGTGATTTAGTTTCATCAAAATCCAAAAAAAAGTATCCAGTCAATGATAATTCAGGAAAAACAAGAACATCTGAAACGCTTTTTTCAACAAATTCAGTCATTCTAATTATATTAGCCGTTTTATTCTTGAAATTAGGTGAAAATTGGACTACTGAAATTTTCATAATGATTTTTGCAATTTAATAACGCTCAAATTTAAATGAAAAAAAGAAAACTCGATTAAAATTAATTAAGTTCAATTCATAATCC
>CALHRB010000303.1 GCA_938038165.1 Candidatus Kapaibacterium sp.
ACAAATTATTCCTCTTTGTAAATTTTGAAGACGATAAGCTTACTCAACCTGGGACAACATATCGTGCAAATCTTGGAGGAGAGCCTGAAGGAGGAAATGTTACAAGAGTACTTGCCAGCGACCTTGATGCTTTAAGTAATTATCTGAAATCTAATTTTGGTTATGATCCGGGACCTTATCAGGGTTATGATTTCGAAACCCCGTCAACCAGATTTTTGGCAAAACTTGATTATAACATTGATAATAAAAACAAAGTTAGCTTACGTTATACTCATCTTGATTCATTTACTGATGTTCTGCTTTCAAACTCAAGCTCCCTCGGATTTGGTAACAGAAGGTCCACAACAAAAGCCTTAAACTTTGCTAATTCAAATTATAAGATTCTTGAAAACATTCGCTCAATAGTTGGTGAATGGAACTCTATCCTAGCTGATAATATGTCAAATAACCTTATTCTGGGTTATACATACAATGATGAAAGTCGTGAACCCAAAGGTAAGTTCTTCCCGTTCGTTGATATTTTGCAGGGCGGTTCTGTTTACACATCATTCGGATTTGAACCATTTACACCAAATAACGAATTAAGATATAAGAGCTTCCAATTGCAGAACAACCTTAGCGTTTATCTTGGTGAACATAACCTTACTTTTGGTGTTAGTGCTGAAAGATATGAGTCAGAAAATATTTTCTTCCCAGGATCGCAAAGTATCTATGTTTATAATTCATTAAATGATTTCTATATTGATGCAAACAGTTATCTTGCTGATCCTAATAGAACATATTCTGGTGTGAGATTAAATAAATTTCAGGTTCGGTGGTCAAATATTCCCGGCCAGGAAAAACCAATACAACCTTTGAAAGTCTGGTACACAGGTGCTTATGCACAGGATCAATGGCAGGTTGTTGATAACCTAAATATTATCGCAGGTTTGAGAATAGATATACCTTTCTTTGAGAATACAGCCTACCATAACCCCGAAGTTGATACAATGAATTTCAGAGATGAAAATGGTAATATTGTTAATTATAAAACTGATAAAATGCCTGATGCTAATATTCTCTTCTCGCCGAGAATCGGATTCAACTACGATGTATTTGGCAACAAAATGACTCAGTTGAGAGGTGGTACAGGTATCTTTACCGGTAAACCCGCTTATGTATGGATTTCAAATCAAATTGGAAACAATGGAATTTTAACAGGTTTTGAATCGAGAGATACAACTGTATTCAGACCGTTTAACCCCAACCCAAATCGTTACAAACCTACAAATGTTACAGGCGCACCTGCTTCTTCATATGAATTAGCTCTAACAGATCCTAATTTTAGATTTCCCCAAATATGGAGATCAAATCTCGGAATCGATCAGAAGTTACCATTCCTTGATCTGGTAGCTACTGTTGAAGGGTTGTATAGTAAAGATGTTAACGGCATCTATTATATCAATGCTAACCAGGCCGAACCTAATTCTGCATTCGTTGGAGCAGATACCAGACCAAGATGGACAAGTTCAAGTGCAAGAAAGATCTATCAAAAAGTGCAAAATGCAATTGTGCTGAAAAATCAGAATGAAGGTTACTACTGGAGCATTTCCGCTGCATTAGAAAAACCATTCAGCGATAACTGGTACTTCAAAGCTGGTTATAATTATGGAGAAGCTAAAAATACAGTTGATCCAGGTTCTATTGCATTCGGTTCCTGGAATAACAATCAACACTCAGCCAATCCGAATAATCCAGGCCTCGGATTTTCTGTCAATTCACCAGGACACAGGGTATTCGGAACTTTATCATATAAATTTGACTACTTCAATTTTGGTTCAACCACAATTACACTGTTTGGCGAGGCATATACTCAAGGTAATGCAAGTTATGTTTTTTCTGGTGATATTAATGGCGATGGTGGTTCATCTAATGATTTAATTTATATTCCAAGAGATAAATCTGAGATGAATTTTGTTGATATCACAAACTCAGATGGATCAATTTTATTTTCTTCAAGTCAACAAGCGGATGCTTGGGAGGCATTTATACAGCAGGACGAATACCTTAGCAAAAACAGAGGTAAATATGCTGAAAGAAATGCTGTATTTATGCCTATGGTATTCCGTGCTGACTTAAGTGTAATTCAGGAATTTTATGGTGAATTCATTGGTAAGAAAAATTCATTACAGTTTAGAGTTGATATTCTGAACTTCACCAATCTCTTGAACAAGCAATGGGGAGTTGGTGATGTATTTACAACAACTACCCCTTTAGTTCTAATTGTTAGAAATAGAATTCCTTATCCGGTTGATGATCAAGGGAGAATGCAATATCAGTTACAGAGAGTCGATGGTAAACTCATCGACAAAACATTCCAGAAAAGTGCAAGTGTTTTCGATGTTTACAGAATACAACTTGGCGTAAGATACAATTTCAACTAATCGTAGCCTGCACCTAAAAATTAAAAGCTGCTCAGAAATGAGCAGCTTTTTTATTTTAAAGTAGGGAACAGTCTCCTGACTGTTCCGAAAAATAAATGTAGAGAACAGCCTCCTGACTGTTCCGAAAAAAAGGAGAAGCACGGAATTGACAGGAGTCAATTCCTGACAAAACAATTGAACTGATATTTTAATGTATTAACTTCAGAATTCTATCTGTTCTTACAGATGCAAGCAATCTGAATAATTCTGAAAAGGGAATTTCACGA
>CALHRB010000304.1 GCA_938038165.1 Candidatus Kapaibacterium sp.
TTTCTTTTTTCTTATTTGAGTTTTTGAAGTATTTGCAGTGATTTTGTATAACCAAGTTTTTAAGCTGCTTTGCTGTCTGAATTTATGAAGATTATTCAACGCCTTAACAAAAACATCCTGACTCACATCGTAAGCTTCGTCTTCATCTTTAATATATCTTAGAGCGACAGAATAAACAAATTTTTGATATTTTCTTACAAAAGCTGTTGCAGCAAAATCCCTGTTTCCAGAAATGTATTCTGTTATAATCTGATCATCATTTTCCAAAGCCAATGCTATTGAACCCAATTTAATTACCTAAAATATTCAATTATTACAATTATTAGACTATATTATTTTATTCTGGTTTAATTTAAAAAAAATCTTTATTTTAATTTTTTTAATAATAAGTAATAATTTTATTAAATATGCTAAAATTTCAGACGATACCCGAAATGTTTGTTGAGGTTTGTGATCATTATCAAAACACAAAAACAGCTTTTATGTATAAAATAAAAGATGAATATGTAGCAATTACTCACAATCAGCTCAGAGAAAAAGTAGAGTGCTTTGCCCTTGGTCTTCTTAATTTGGGAATGCGAAAAGGGGACAGAATTGGCATCGTCTCAGAGAATAGAATTGAATGGGCTATTGTTGATCTGGGTATTACCTCTATTGGTGGTGTGGATGTGCCTATCTATACAACTCTAACTCCAAAGCAGGAACAATTTATTTTTAGTGATTGCTCTGCTTCTGCTGTTGTTGTTTCAAACCAATTCCAGCTTAATAAAATAATGGAAGTAAAGGATGAATTGCCTGAATTAAGACATATTATTGTGATTAATGATGATTTTAAGTCTGATGATGTTGCTGTTAAGTCTATGAATTATATAATAAGCAGAGGTGCTGAAATACGCAGTTCTGAAGCAAGAAAAAAAATATTAAAGGAACATATTGAAAGCATAAAAGAAGATGATTTATTAACCATAATTTACACAAGTGGAACAACTGGTAATCCCAAAGGTGTTATGTTAACACATAGAAATGTTGTGTCCAACGTGAAATCTTCAGTTAAAGCAGTTGATTTCAAGGAAACTGACAGATTCCTGACTTATCTTCCGTGGTGTCATTCTTATGAGAGGACAACAGGATATTATTCTGCTTTTTCCGCTGGAGCAACCATTGCTTTCGTTGAAGCCATCGAAACTATCAGTGCCAATATTAAAGAATTTAAACCAACTTATATGACAACTGTTCCAAAATTATTAGAAAAAGTCAGAAAGCGGATTTATTCCAATATTGAACAAGAGTCAAAAACCAAACAAAGGATATTCAACTGGGCTTTTGGTGTTGGTGCTGATTTTGTCAGGTCTTACTATGGTCAAGGAGCAAATCCTATACAAAAACTCAATTATAAATTAGCCGATAAATTAGTTTTTTCAAAAATACGAGAGAAGATAGGAGTTGATAAAATCAAGTTCGTTTCAGGTGGGGCTCCGCTCGCTCCAGAAGTCTGTGAATTTTTCCTTGCAATTGGATATTTAGTTCTCGAGGGATATGGATTAACAGAATGCTCGCCTGTGGTCAGTGTTAACAGACCTGATAATTTGGAAATAGGAACTGTTGGGCTTCCTTTGCCCGATGTGGAAATTAAAATCGCTGATGATGGTGAAATATTAGTAAAAGGTCCAAACGTTATGAAAGGATATTGGGGAGACGAAGTTTCAACTAAGACTGCAATTGACGAAGAAGGTTGGCTTTATACAGGCGATGTTGGGGTTTTAACACTCAAAGGAAATCTTAAAATAACAGACCGAAAGAAAAACATATTTGTCAGCAGTGGCGGAAAAAATATTGCACCCCAACCCATTGAAAATGTCCTTTGTCAAAGCCCTTATATTGACCAATGCGTTTTAATTGGCGACAAAAGAGAGTTTATCACTGCTCTCATCACCCCCGATTTTGATCAACTGAAAGTTCTTGCTGATAGCTTCGGAATCCAATACTCAATCCCCTCGGAGTTGGTTTCCAATCCGAATATCATTAAAGTAATAAAAAATGATATTGATAGGCTTCAAAAGGATTTTGCAAAATATGAAAGAGTTCGCAAATTTCATCTTTTGTCCGAACCATTCACAATTGAAAATGGAGAACTTACTCCAAAGCTCAGCATTCGCAGGCACGTTGTAGAAAGAAAATTTAATGATTTAATAGAACGAATGTATGGTGTTGAGTAAAAACTCTTCGTGAAAAATCATCTTTATTCAAAGATAGAAAAAGAGTTCAAATTTAATCAATAGACTTTTCGAAAGTGCTTCAAAATACCATTTCCAAAAAATAAGATTCAAAGTTGATTAACTTTCTTAATCCACTCTTTTGTCCAAAATTTCCAGCACCTCGTTTAACTTTTCTTTAGCTCTTAATTTTAAAGATTCAGCAAGTTCTAAAGTTTCTTTTTTGAATCTTTCATCTTTTATTTTGGGCATATTAATTAAAACATTCTTATATGCCCCCCAAATACCGGTTTCAAGTGATTTAGCTCCGACCTCTATATCAGATTTTGAGGCAATGTTGCCATATTTCGCAATTTCGACCATCATATCCCAGGCAGCATCTCCAAATTTCATTGTTGAGAGAGGCACATCAATGGCTTTCTTGAGTCCATTTTCCATTGCTTCTTCTCTTATAGCTTTTTGCCGGGGATTATCTTTTGGCAATCTGATAGCTTCTAAATAATCATTAAAAGCATTAGTATCTGCATCAATCATTGGGATCAGATTCTGAGTAGCGTGATATAGCGGTGGAATAATTTCCCTCATTTTTTTATCAAGGTGTTCGAATTTTTTAACCCCATAAGTTAATTGAGCAACCATACAACCCAATCCAGCACCAATTGCAGCAATCGCAGCTGAAGCAGAGCCTCCACCAGGAGCCGAAGTCCTTGCTGCTATTGATTCAATAAAAGCTCTTAATGTTAAGTTTGCCAAAGGTTCGTTAGGTTCTTCCTCAATCATATATTCAATTATTCTTTTCTTAGGATCAAATTGAGAAATAGAATTTAACCCCAACCTTTCAACTACTAACTTTATTTTCTGTCTTTGGTCAATAACAAAAAGATTTTCTTTCTCAATATAATAATCCGCAGCCATTAGCATTGCTTCGAGTGGGATCAAACCGACAAGTTCTGAGCCCAAAACAGCAATATTCAATTCTTTGGCATCTTTTACGCATTCCTCGAAAGCAATGTGAGGCGGAGTAATTTTGTAATTAGTTAAATTAATAGAGATTTGTGCCAAATTGTATTCATTAACCCACCATCCTATAGCCTTTACTTCTTTCAATCTACCCGGCTGCTCTGGTCCTCTTCCCGCTTCCCTGATATTAAGTGCAATTCTATGAGCTTGTTCTTTTGTACCAAGAATATTCACGTTATAGGCTATAAGGAAAAATCTTGCACCGGTAACAGTAGCTCCCCATTCAGGAACAAATAGAGCAGGACCGAAATCAGGTTTCCATTCTGGTTTGATAATTTTTTCAGCTAATCCTTCATATTCACCTTCCCGGATTTGCGGAAGTTTTTTTCTATATTCTGTTTTTGAGGCTTCTTCATAAAGGTAGATAGGAATGTTCAATTCTGCTGAAGCTCTTTTTGCAAACTCAATAGAACATTGAACACATTCTTCCATAGTTACGTTTGAAACAGGAACAAATGGACATACATCCATAGCACCCATTCTGGGATGCTCTCCGTTGTGTTTGGTCATATCAATCAACTTTCTTGCAGTTCTGGCTGAATTTAAAGCCCCTTCAACTACAGATTCAGGAGAACCAACAAAAGTATAAACAGTTCTGTTAGTTGATTTTCCGGGATCAACATCCAGCAATGTGCAGCCGGGAGTATTTCTGATTGATTCAGCAATTGCATTTATGATTTCCTGATTTCTGCCTTCGGAAAAGTTAGGAACGCATTCTACTAATCTTCTCATAATTATTTCAAGTTAATTTTATAAATCTTAAGATATTTTACATTTCCAAGCCATCTAACAGATTTTTGGTCTTGAGGATAAATAATAGTGCCGGATTTGAATATTGCATTTTCTTCATCTTTTGATAACTTTTTGAATTGAAGGAATACTTTTATGTCAACTATTTGTTCTAATTCTTTATCTAATTGTTTTAAATTCAATTTCCCTGGTTTTCCTTTCATTTCGAAAGCAATGACGGTATCGCCTACTGAGCCATAAACTCTTTTGCTTATTAAATATGGAGGTATTTTAGTTGTATTATAGTTATATTCATAAAATGTTGTCAATATTGAATTGTTCAGAGAGTCAATTCCAATAATTACAAGGCGATTTCGTTCAGTTTCATTTAACTGTTTGATTTGTGGTTCAATTAAATCTATAATTTTATAACAAAGGTATTTCCCGAAAGATTTTTTTGAGGAAGAAAAAAACTGAACTGTTTCCGATTTATAGTATTTAGCTAAATCAATACTTGAAAGGTTAATGGTTGCAATCTCTTCCAGATTCTGAGCATTAAGGTTTTTGAATAAACTAAGGACAAAAAATAAGATTAATAACAGTAAGATTTTGTTTCGTTTTTTCATTATTTTAATTCATAAATTTATGCAATTACAAAAATATCATTTAATTTTGAATTCTGTGTATGATAAATTTATAGATGATTTAATTAGAGTTTATTCGTAAGGGAGACAAATGCAGAGAACTTTTTTAAAATCAAAAATCCACAGAGCAAGAATAACAGAAGCTAACCTTTATTACGAAGGAAGCTTTACAATTGACGAGGAAATTCTTGCCGAAGCTGACATCCTTCCTTACGAAAAAGTTTCCGTTGTTAACATCAATAATGGTGAAAGATTCGAAACTTATGTCATACCCGGCGAGCCAGGTAATCGCGATTTTTGTTTAAATGGTGCTGCCGCCCGAAAAGGAACCGTCGGGGATGAAGTTATTATTATCAGCTATGTCAATCTTAGTACCGAAGAAATTACAAATCATAAACCCACAATCATTCTTCTTGATAAAAACAATAACATAGTTCAAAAGAGTTACAGCACCGAATCAAAAAAAATTTATTCTGCAACTAATTAATATGATGCATACCGATTTGAGTTTAAGCATAATTATTCTTGCCGCAGGAAAGGGAAAAAGAATGAACAATCCTGCTTTGGCAAAGGTTATGGCTTCGCTTTCTGATAGACCATTAATTGATTATGTCCTCGAAACCGTACAAAATTTCATCACACACAATATTTTTGTTGTTGTCGGCTATCAGAAAGATTCTGTAATCGAATTTGTATCATCGAAAAATATTAAAAACCTGCATTTTGTTGAACAAAAGGAACAATTGGGAACTGGACATGCAGTTGCTCAGGTTGAACCATATCTGAATGGATGGCAGGGAAATATTCTTATTCTCGCCGGAGATGTTCCAATGATAAGCTTCACAACATTGAAAGAATTTCTTCAGAAACATAATAATTCATCGGCTGACTTGAGCGTTTTAACCTCAAGAATCTCGAATCCGTTTGGTTACGGCAGAATCATCAGGAACTCTGATAATTCATTTAGAAAAATAGTTGAAGAAAAAGATGCCGATGAAAATCAAAAAAAAGTTAATGAAATAAACAGCGGTGTTTACATTGTAAAATCAGATTTTTTGTTCGAAGCCCTCAAAGAGCTCAAGAATGATAATAATCAAAAAGAGTATTACCTGACAGACATAGTTGAAATTTTCAGGCAGAAACAAAGGAAAGTGGAAGCATTCCCGATTGCCGATTCTGATGAAATATTTGGTATTAATTCCCAGCAAGATTTATTCCAAGCCGAAAAGATTCTAAAATCTAAAACTTGATTATAAGAAATTCATTCTGTTTATTAATCAAATTTTATCTCTAAACATTTAAATATTAGCTTTTAATCAGCGTCTCTTAATTATTTAAATTTAATAACCAAAAAATGATTAAGCAATTAAACCATATTGGCATAGCTGTAAAAAATCTTGATGAAAGCATTGCTGTTTTCCAAAAATTGTTTGCTAATGAAAACATCCATAGAGAAACAGTCACCGAACAGAAAGTCGAGGTTGCATCTTTCAAGGTTGGTAACATAATAATCGAACTGACATCTCCAATCACTCAGGACTCACCTATTGCAGGCTTTCTGGAAAAAAGAGGCGAGGGAATACATCATTTAGCTTTCGAAAGCGACGACGTTCAGTCTGATCTGAATAGATTGTCTCAAAATTCAGTTAAATTGATTAATGATACACCTCAACCGGGTGCTCACGACATGTTAATAGCATTTCTTCATCCGAAATCAACTAATGGAGTTTTAATAGAAATTTGTCAACATAAAGTTTAAATTTTAATAATTTAAGGAGAATTTATGCCGTTATTAATATTAGTCAGACACGGAGAATCCCAATGGAATCTTGAAAACAGATTCACTGGATGGGTGGATATAGACCTGTCCCCAAGAGGAGAGGAAGAGGCTAAAAGAGCCGGAGATTTGCTTAAAGATTTTCATATTGACTACGTTTTTACCTCAGCCCTGAAAAGAGCCCAAAGAACAACCGAAATAATTTTGAATCAAATGAATATTACAGATATCCCTATTGAGAAAAACCAAGCATTGAACGAGCGTCATTACGGGGATTTACAAGGATTGAACAAACAGGAAACCGGCGAAAAATTCGGAATGGACCAACTCAAAATCTGGAGACGCAGTTATGATATTGCCCCTCCCAACGGGGAATCTCTCAAAGATACTCAGAACAGAGTATTGCCATATTATTTTAATAATATTCTACCGAAACTCAAAGAAGGAAAAAACGTTCTCATTTCCGCTCACGGAAATTCACTCAGGGCTTTGGTTATGCACTTAGAAAATTTATCTAAGGAAGAAGTACTTGAGCTAAATATTCCAACAGGAGTTCCCTATGTTTATGAATTGGATGATAATTTAAACATAATATCCAAAAAATATCTTGAAATAAATTATTCTAATTAAACCTTATATTAAAATCAAGTTATGAAATTTAAAATCATTCAAACAATAATATTGATTCATATAATTGCTTTTAGTTCTTTTGCTCAGGAATCAATAATATTAAAATCAGCAAGGACTGAATTGAATAGGACAATGTCAGAGCTAAAAAGTCAGCCGATTCCTCCATATTTTCTATCTTATAGTATAACAGATATTCATACTTTTAGAATAACCTCTTCTTTTGGTAAATTAGTAACCGCTGACTCAAACAAGAACAGAGTCCTGGATATTGACTTGCGAGTCGGGGATTATAAGTTTGACAATACTCACATTATCAGAGGTGCTTCTTTTAGTTTTGGATCTTCAAGAAATTCAGTTGATTTACCTCTTGAGGATGATGAATTTGCAATCAGAGCAGCTATTTGGAGTGGAACCGACAGAAGCTATAAAAAAGCAATTGAAACCTACGAAAAAGCACTCACAAACAAGGCTGTTAAGGTTCAGGAAGAGGATACATCTGCTGATTTTTCCCGTGAGAAACCACAAAAATTCATTGGATCGGAAGTAAAATTAAAAATTAATACTTCTGAATGGATTAACAGACTTAATAGGATTTCTGCTTTATTTGCAGAGCATGGATGGATTTATAGCGGTATGGTCAATCTCAATGTTGAAGTTACCACAAAGTATTATGTCAATTCCGAAGGCTCTTTTCTTCAATTTTCTGAGCCGTCTTACAGAATATTCATCTCCGGAAGAACTAAAGCTGATGACGGAATGAACCTGCCTTTGTTCAAGAGTTATTTCTCATTTAGCTCCGAAGGACTTCCGAATGAAGACATTCTCATAAACGACACCAGGAAAATGATTGAAACACTTGGAAAATTAAGAACAGCACCTACTATGCAAACCTATTCCGGACCTGCAATTTTATCTGGAGAAGCTTCTGGAGTGTTTTTCCACGAGATTTTTGGTCACAGAGTTGAAGGACATCGTCAGAAGGATCCAAACTCAAGCCAAACTTTCAAAGGTTTCGAAAACAAATCAATACTTCCCGATTTTATTGATGTCTTGTTTGATCCGACTATTAATAAACTTCGTGGAGTAGAATTATCCGGTCATTATTTGTATGATGATGAAGGTGTAAAAGCAGAAAAAGTTGTCAGTGTCGAAAATGGCGTCTTTAAAAATTTCATTATGTCCCGCTCTCCTATTGAAAATTTTCCAAGTTCTAACGGTCATGGAAGAAAACAGGCAGGTTATTCTGCTGTTTCAAGGCAATCCAATCTGATTGTAGATGCAAAAAAGACAGTCAAAGTTGAAGATTTAAGAAAATTACTTATTGAAGAGTGCAAGAAGCAAGATAAAGAATTTGGACTATATTTTGAAAAAGTTCAAGGTGGATTCACCTTTACCGGCCGAACAATTCCCAATGCTTTCAACGTTCAGCCGATACTTGTTTACAAAATTTATACTGATGGCAGACCTGACGAATTAGTGCGTGGTGTTGACCTGATCGGAACGCCATTGACAACTTTTTCGAAGATAATAGCTGCTGGTGATGATTTAGGAGTTTTCAATGGTATTTGCGGAGCCGAATCCGGCGGTGTGCCTGTTTCTGCTTGTTCGCCAAGCCTTTTGGTCTCTATGATCGAAGTTCAAAAGAAAACAAAATCTCAAGCAAAACCACCTCTTTTACCATCTCCTTAATTTTAATCATATGGATCAAATTAGTGAATATAAACTGTTCAGCGAAAAACAATTCATACGCCAACCCTGGCTGGTAGGTATTGTTTTATTTACATCTATTATTATTATTTCAGTATTTGGAATCCGCTTTTATGAACAAATTATTCTTGGTGTTCCATTTGGAATCAATCCTCTTAGCAACAATGAAATAATTTTTTCATTTATATTTGCACTTGTTTTCAGTTTTCTTTTAACATTTCTGATATTTACAAGCAATCTTCAAACAATAATTACTAAGAGGGGAATTTATTATAAATACTATCCATTTATAAATAAATTCAGATTGATCTCAAAAGAAAATATCAAAAACTATTATATCAGAAAATATAAACCAATTGGTGAATACCTTGGCTGGGGTATCAGATATAGCTTGAAAGGGAACGGAATAGCTTTCAATACAATGGGCAATATCGGTCTTCAGCTTGAATTAATTAATGGAAAAAAAATTCTTATCGGCACTCAACTGCCAGAGAAAATAATTGATGTTTTGAACAAAATTACTAAGGAAAATTAAATGAATCGAAATGTTGGAATCATGTTTTTAAAAATTGTTTTATCTGTTCTGTTTCTTGCTTTATTTATAAAATCAGAACTACACTCTCAAGATCATGATATACTCAAAGCTATGCGGGACGAACTCAACAGGTCAATGAACGAACTAAAACTCGAAAATTTGCAAAGACCATATTATATTGAATATACCTTGAAAATTAAGCAGTCCTTTGAAATCAGGTCATTTCTTGGCAGTATCATCGAAAAAACCAGCCCCAAAATTGCTAATTTAACTATTGGGTTGAGAGTAGGAAATTATAAATTTGATAATACAAACTTTTTTGATTTCGGTATGAGTTTTTTTGGCAGTGGTGACGAAGAGGAATCTTTCAAAAACAGAAGAATACCTATAGAATTAGATTACAAAACCATCAGGAGAGAACTTTGGTTGGCAACCGATGCTGCCTATAAGCAAGTTTCCGAGACTTTTGCAAAAAAACAATCTGTTCTGAAAACAAGGTTAATCAATGATACTACTCATGATTTTATCAGACTCGAACCCCAAAAACTGAACGACATAAAAAAAATTCCTGAATTTGATACTAAAAAATTTGAAAACTACATCAAACAAATTTCAAGCATTTTCATAAAATATCCCGAGTTTACTTCATCAACAGCTTTGATTGAATTTTTACCCGAAACAACATATTATATTAATTCCGAAGGAAGAGAATATATTAAAACCGATTTTTATACAGGGTTAGAATTAGCCGCAACAACACAAGCCGATGACGGGATGCCGCTTTCTTCTTTTTATACCTGTTTGGTTAAAGAACCAAACGAAATTCCTTCGATAGACTCATTGGAAAAAGCAACAAAATTAATCGCAGACAACTTAAGAAAACTACGACAACAAAAAATTTTAGAGGAAGCCTATTCTGGTCCGATTATTTTCGAAGGTCAGGCTGCAGCAGAAATTTTTGCTCAGGTTTTTGCTCCGAATCTTGTGACCCAAAGAGAACCCTTAACTGAAACGGGCAAACAATCAAGCGAAAGATTTATGGCTTTCCAGACAAAAATCGGTGGTAGAGTCCTTCCCGAATTTCTTTCCTTAAATGCCACTCCAACTAAGGAAAAAGCCTATGGTGTCCCTCTTATTGGTCATTATAAGATTGATGATGACGGTGTTCCAGCTGAGGATGTTCTACTTGTTAAAGACGGCTTTCTCAAAAATCTACTTTCCAGCCGTGTTCCTACTAAAAGAGTTAGAAATACAAACGGTCATCAAAGAGGAGGTTCTGCAATGATTAGCGTTCTTGAGCTTGATTCTGATGACAAACATTCTTTAACGAGAGCCGAGCTTAAGAACAAACTGATTCAGCTTTGCAAGGACAGAGAATTACCATTTGGTTTAATTGTCAGAAGAATGATTAATCAAAATATTCAATTAACAACTTTATTCAGACTAAACCCGGTTGATTTTTCTTTTTCATTCGGTGGTCAGCCAAAACAACAGCTAATTGAGGTATATAAAGTTTTTCCCGATGGTAAAGAAGAACTCATCCGGGGCTGTGTAGCCTATGGTTTTACTCAACAAACATTCAAAGATATTCTTAGCGTAAGCAAAGAAAAATATGTTCTTAATTATCTAGCTCCCGCTGTTACCTCGCCTTTTATGTCCGGAGGTAGTCAATACATCGCTTCGACAGTCATCGTTCCTGATTTACTCTTCGAAGATGGTGAAATTTCACCTGTCGAACAGGATTTCCCCAAACCTCCTATCATCAAGAACCCTTTGACCGAAAAAAAGTGAGGTATTTAAATAAAAATTAAACCCCTGAAAATTAATGTTTCAGGGGTTTTTAATTTATGTATGATTTAATTAAAATAACTATGCCAAGGTCAAGATTGGAATGACTTTTTCTTGGATAGCTCCAGAGACTTCGACATTACCTTCATCAGTAACGAAAACATCAATTTCTGTTCTGAAACCGATTTTTTCATGCTCCATATAAATTCCAGGTTCAACCGAGAAGCATGTTCCGGGAATTATAAGTCTTTCATCTTTAGTTTCAAGATTATCAATATTAACACCATTGCCATGGACTTCCTCACCAATGTTATGTCCAGTGCGGTGAGTAAAGTAATCAGCCAGACCGGCTTCACGAATTACATTTCTGCAGGCATCGTCAACCTCCCAACCATAAAGCGGCTCACCTCTTGAAAAACGCCTTCTTACCAAATTCAAAGCAGTGTCCCGTCCATTTTTGGCAATTTGGAATATATTTTCTATATTTCCGGGCACCGATTCTCCAATAAAACCCATCCACGTGATATCATAATAAATACTTCCGGGTTTATTAAGTTTTGCCCAAAGGTCAATTAACACTAAATCACCTTCTTTCATCTGAATAGTATTTTCGGGTGTTGGCTCAAAATGTGGATCGGCAGCATGTTCATTAACAGCAACAATAGGACCGTCATTAAATACTAAACCATTTGATCTCATTAAGTTTACCATAAATTCATAAATTTGATATTCCGTGGGATTATTTCCTGATTTTATTCTCCTGCAAATCTCTTTGAAAGCCTCATCTTTTACCATTTGAAGAATTTTACCTGCTTCGACGTGACTTTGCCAATCCTCCATAGATAGATGTGACTCAAATTTAGAAACTAAATCAGCACTGGAAACTATTTCAACGCCAAAACTTTTAATTAGCTGATAAGTTCCGGCATCTACAATCGAAACATAGGGAATGGAATTCATTGGTGAATATTGCATAGCTACTTTTTTAGCCCATTTCAATATATCTCTTAATAACCTGTGCTGTTCCTGCCAGGGCAGATAAATATGCTTCTCGCCGGGTAAATGATCACACCTCCAGGGTTCTATTCTGTGAACAAGCTTCTGGGGTTCACCCTCTGAAGGAATATAATAAAACCATCTTCTGGAGGCAAATCTCTTTGTGTCCATATTCAGTATTCTTGCAGCAATCATATCCCGGTTATGAAAATCATAAAACAACCATCCATCAAGTTCAGCTTCTTTGAGTGCATTTTGAATTGCTTTTAAATCCATCAAAATTCCTTTCTTATTTTATATAAATAATCTTAACATTATAAGTATCTTTGTTGGTTTTGAATTCAAGGAAATAAACGCCTGAATTCAGATTAAAAGGCTCCCACTGAACCTGGTGAATTCCCTTAGCACGATAGTCGCTTATTATTTTTTCAATTGAAGCTCCAAGTTCATTTTTAACATTTATTGTAATAAATTCATCAGTCTCTAACGCTAAATCAATATTTAAAGTTTTGTCGAATGGATTTGGATAAGTAGTAATTTTAACATAATTTAACTTGCTTTCGTCAACGCTTAATTCTTCTACTGTTTCAAACTTCCAAGTGTCAGACCATTCGCTTTCTCCTTTGTCATAAAATGCTTTAATTTTCCAATAATAATTTGTCTTTAGCTCAAGATTAGACAATTGGAATTGGGTGTTGTTGATAGAATCAGTTGATTTAACAATATTCTGAAAATATATATCCTTGGCAAGAATGAGCTTATAAAATTTAGCTCCGCTTACTCTTTTCCAATTAATTGTTACGTCCAATGGAATATTAATTGAATTGTTCAAAGGATAATTTAATTCAGGTTTTGCTAGTCCAGTGCTCAATGATCTATAATTTGACCAAAGACCTTCATAATTGTTAACCTTGATTCTAACTCTCCAGAAATAGGTTTTATAAAACCCTAAATCTGTTACGGTTACAGTTGTTGTATCAAGATTTGTGAATTCATTAAGGATTGAATTGAACTTCCTATCTTCAGAAATTTGAAAATGATAGGCAGTTGCTTTGGGATAAGGCTCCCAAAGGAAATTGACAGTAGTTTTCATATCTTCTTCATTATCATAAGGATAGGTCAGGACAGGGGCTTCGATAACTGTAATAAATTTCCAGGAAACTGACCAGTCACTCTGACCGAAGTCATCTTTTGCCCTAACTCTCCAATAATATTCAGTGAAATATTCGAGCAATTTTGATTGATGAGTTGAAATGGTTTGTGTCTCCCCATCAAAAATCATCTTTTCGAAATTTTTATCTTTTGCAATTTGTATTTCATAGCCGACTGCCCCAGAGGAGGGGAACCATTCAAAGTTAACAATTGTGGGATGTCCATAGCTGTTATTAGCTGGAGAGCGATTTACAGGAGGCTTCAATTTTGTGAAAAAGCTCCACGTTTCTGACCATTCGCTGTTGTTTTTATTGGCTCTTGCCTGAACACGCCAATAATACGTAGAATAAAGTTCAAGACCTTTGACTTCGGCAGTAGTATCAGTAAAGTCCTTATTTAAAATCAGAATTCCGCTGAAATTCTTATCTTTCGAAACCTGGACAGTGTATGAGCCTGCTCCGTCAACTTTTTTCCAAACCAAAACAGTTGTCAAAGGATGACCTCCGGTGTTATTTTCGGGTGAAACCAATTTCGGGGCAGCTATAATAGTTGTAAACATCCATGGTTGACTCCAACTGCCAAGTGATCTATTAGTCCTGGAACGAACTCGCCAATAATATGTTGTGTTATAATCAAGCGTTGAACTTAATTTTCTTTGTGTTGGGCTGTGGGTTATTGATTCGATATTATTGCTAAAAGAAAATTCTTTTGAAATTTGAACTTCATACATGTCAGCTCTTGCAACACCGCTCCAAACAAGGGTAGGATTTAATGAAACACCACCTGTTCCATAAGCAGGAGAAATTAATTCAGGAATCAATAGGTCATTAGGTTCGATATATCTATAAAGCGAATTAGTTGCAACAAAAAGGAAACCATCCCCACTTAATGTCATAGATTCTATTTTTGAGGACCGAATAGCTCCAGCTAATAAAGTATCCCAGGTATTGCCATTGTTTGTCGAAAACCTTAATCCTTCATCATAGCTCATTCCAATAAAGATATTATCTCTTCGATTAATTTTAATGAACCGAACCCCTGAATATTGAATCCCAAAGCTATAATTAACCCAATTAGTCCCATTATTTGTGGATTTATATAAACCACTTGTCATTGTTCCAACAAAGACATGATTACTACTGTTAAAAGCTACACATTGAGGAGTTTGAGCTGTTGGAAGAAAAGATGTCCAATTAACTCCGTCATTTGTTGAACGCATAACGGAATCCTCGGAAATCAGCCATATATGCCCGTTGTAGTTCACACCTATATCAATAAAACCGGATTGGGATCTTGTATGAACATTACGAATTTGCCAGGATCCCCCTCCATCAGTTGTTGTTATTAGATTGGTTCTTATTGAGTTTGGATTCATCGGGTCAGCAGGTGGAAACATTAACGCTGCGAAAAGCCTGCCATCGGGTTTGACTGCCATTGCGGTAACTATTGTATCTGTAAAGGTTCTTAAAGCTGACCAGGTCAAGCCCTGGTTAGCGGATACATATAATACGCTGCCCGACTGGGAAACTCCTGAAGCATAAGCATTACCAAGCGAATCAAAGGCAAAACAATAAATTCTTGTGCCGGGCAAAATAGCTTGTGACCATGAATTTCCGTTATCAGTCGAACGATAAATTCCTTTGTTCTTATTTGATGCAAGAACCAAACCATTTTTATATGCAAGCATTGGAGTTAATGAAGAATCAGTTTTATGGGAAACATAGGTCCAGGTCCTGCCAGAATCCAAACTCTTAAAAATTCCCTCAAATGAAACCGAAGCGAAAAGTACACCTTCAGAATTTCTTGCTAATGCATTTATCCCGGGATATTTAATACTTGTTTTCACCCAATCATCC
>CALHRB010000305.1 GCA_938038165.1 Candidatus Kapaibacterium sp.
GGCGAGGATGTCAGCAACTGGTCCGATACCTGGACTTTCAGAACTGTAATGGGAAAGGTCCAACATTTAAGTCCTGCTAATCATACAATTAACCGGGAATCCTCTTTGGTTTTGCAGTGGAGTAAGCTTAAAGGTGCTGATTTGTACCAGGTTCAAGTATCTTTGGATTCTAATTTTAGGAACTATTTCTTAAACTTAACCGGGATTCAGGACACATTTCTAACTGTCAATAATCTACAATATTCAACAGTTTATTATTGGCGTATCCGTGCAACAAATAAAGATGGAAATAATGAATGGTCAGCCCCATGGAATTTTGAAACAATGATGAAAAAAATTACTCTGAACTCTCCCAAAAATAATCTAGTTAATGTTTCAACTACTTTAACTCTTCTTTGGGAGGCATTGCCGCAAGCACAGAATTATATAGTTAACATATCAAAAGATATGAATTTTGAAAACAACAATATCACATTATTTTCGAGCACTTCTTATTTTCAATTAAAAAATCTCGAATATGACACAAAATATTATTGGCGGGTAAAAGCAGTAAATGGTGAAAAATTCGGTCAATGGTCGGATGTATTTACTTTTACAACTCATAAAAAAGACAAAATAGCTATACCACAATTATTTAGCCCCATAAATAATCAGACCAAAGTATCAATTAATCCCGTTTTAAGTTGGAATCTTACAGAAAATGCAGTTACATTTGACGTTCAAGTTTCCATTGATAATAACTTCAATGCTCTGATTGCTCAGGCTTCTAATATTAGTTCAACAGAATTTCAAATTTTTGGCTTGGATTATAATACAACATATTATTGGCGTGTTATGGCAAAAAATCAAAAGTCTGACAGCGAATGGTCTGAAACCTGGTCGTTTTTAACCCAATTGCAAAAACCTGTGCTGCTATCTCCTGCTAATAATGCCATAATAAATGCACTCATTATTCATCTTGAATGGGAACCTGTTCCCGGAGCTTCAAAATATTATCTGGAGGTCTCCGAATTTAATGACTTTAGCTATAATTCTGTTAAATCAAATGATATTGGTATAACACAGGTTGACCTTAATGACCTCAAACAGAATATTGATTATTATTGGCGTGTTATGGCTTTGTCCGAAAAAAATGAGAGTGATTGGTCCAGTGTTCACTCATTCAAGGTTAAGGCAGTTAATAATGTTAGCGATGAATTTACCTTTGATATGCAAAACAGGTTGATAGTCTATCCCAATCCTGCTGATTCGAAGCTTATTTTCAGACTTGAGCATTCTGATTCAGAAAAATCTGAAAATTCCATCCAATGGATTGAGATTTATGATATCATTGGCAACAAGGTTGTTGAATTAAATCCATCTGACTCCAATAATGAGATAATTGTCAATATTGAAAACCTTTCGCAGGGTCTTTATAATTACATAATAAGGTTTGACAAGTATTTGCACAAAGGAAGAATTCTAAAAATCAAATAAATCAAACCTTTTCTATTGTCAAAGGATGTGTTGCTGATTAAGCGACCATCCTTTTTTCTTTAACTTTATAACAATGATATCTTTTCTAAATTATTTCCCTTTTTGAGAGAGTAAATTCAATTTTTCTGTCTTAATTTTGATTATAAGAAAAAAAAGTGGAGAATATAAACATCAGAAAGAATGTATTGAATTGGAAAAAAAAATTTTGATGTAATTATTGATTAGTTTCCAACCTTCTTATTAAATTCAATATTTGTTCATTTTCCGGAGCAATTTTATTTGCAAGTTTCATCGCTTTGAGGGCTTGCTTGTTTTGATTAGTTCTTAATGCATAATTAGCCGTTAAATCAACAAGATAATAAAGTGCAGTAGATTTAATACCATCAACTAAATGCCCTGAATTCTTTCTTATTGACTCTGCAAATTTATCTACATTGAAACGATCCATATTTAATTGAGCAGTAGTATCTTTAGTCAATTTAATCACAAAACCAACAGGAAGTTTATTATAATCCTTGCCAATATCGTTATCAGCAGTCTGATTGCCTTCGGTCATAAAAACATCCGCAGTTATATAAACAGGCTTGTTTTCATAATTTTTGTCAATAATGCAATTTATCATATTGATGAATCTTGTCTGTATTTCTCTGGGATCGAATGGTTTACTATGTTCGAATAATTCAAGTTGTTCATTATAGCGTTTGATGGCTTCGTCGCAGGGCTTTATTGTTTCTGGATACCATATTTTAAGATGTGGAAGATACCAGGTCCTTCTAAGTAACTCTTTGTCAATTATTGTTATGTCTTTTCGTAGCCCTTCAATCCTTTGTTTATACCAAAAGGCTGAAAGCCAATAATCCCACTGTGAAGAGAAAATAACAGCATTTGGTTCAAGATTGTCGGCAATAAATTGGGCGTATTCTTTAACAATAACATCATCAGAGCGGTCATTTTCCGAATAATTAAGTATTAATTGTAAAAGTGGCAAGGCAATCAGAAAAGGTATAATTCTCGTATATTTTGTTGCTAACCAATAAAGTCCGATTGCTGCAAATATAATCAATCCGATATAAGCTGTTGAAAAGTAAGAATCTATGTCGTGTATTGAATAATTAAAAGCAACAGCAATACAGAAAATTATGATTAATGTAAGAAAGATAAAATATGTTTTGCTGATTTTATAGGTAAAATAAAAGCCAATAAATAAAGGTATAAGCCCAAGCCAGGCAAGCTGTCCCGGTAGCAATCGAAAGAAAATTTCTGCATTTTTATTCCATATTTCGGAAACCTGATTCATTGTCTCGGTCATACCAATCTCTGAGGAACCAAACAATGCTTTAAAGATTTTTGTGAATCCCATCCATTCCTGGAACTGCTTGCCCTGAACATGATATAAGAAATAATCAAATCCTCGATGAACCCAACCCCAGTTAAATTCAGGTAAAGCTGATGACCGAAGAGGCAGATAGATATAAAAACTTAGTGCTAAAAGAAATGTTATTAATAGTAAAAGCCCGAATTTGAGCCTTTTGAGTGAAAAATTCCATGATTCCCCGGGTTGTTTGAAAAAAATGAAAATAAAAGCCGGAACAAGCATCACGGTGGACATATGATTGGAAAATCCAAGACCAAGCATCAATGCTGACAAAAGAAAATATTTAGCCTTGCTCTCCTCTTTTAGTGATCCTTGGATTAAAAATAAAATCAGCAGGTTGATTATCAAAATCTGTAATGAATAAACTTCGATATAAGTAGCCTGTGACCAGATTGTGAGGGCAAAGGCATAAATCATTGCGGAAATAAATGCTAAAAGTAGGATATTATTTTTATCGAATTCTTTAATTGTTGCTGGTGATTTTTTTTCTTTCTGACCTTTTTTTGCCTTGGCTGCTTTCTCTGACTTATTATGTTCAGAAAAATACTGAAAGATTGATTTTATGGTAATAAAAAAGACAAGAGACGAAACACTTGTCAGTAATCCTGAAAAAATATTGAGAGAATATATTTTAGAAAAGGGAAGAGGAAGAAGGCTCCAAATAAAACCAAGAATTGTAAATAAAGGATAACCAGTTGGATGAGGGACGCCCAAAGTTACGGCAGCCCCAGCAAGTTCGCCACTATCGGTAAATGTTACATCGGGTGCAGCTGTAATAATATAAATAAAAAATGGAAAGAAGAAAGAAAGAAGGAGAAAAATTGTTTTACTGCTGATTTTCATGGCTTTGAATGGAAAATTTAGCAATTTAGATTATTTAAGGTATTTGATTTAATGTTATATCTCTGACTCTAAATTATCTTTGAATAACTTCATATTCTCTCCGAAGCAGGTTTACCAGACCATTTTCGCCAACAAGATGAGCGGCACCGACGACAACAAAGTATTTTCCAGGCTGGTTTAAGTATTCCTTAATTCTTTTTACCATATTGAAATTACGTTTGTCATTGAGGTGGAAAAACATTTCTTCATAAGTTTTATCATCGGATATATTCGACTTGGTATATTCTTCCATAGCTTTAACATCTCCTTTCTGCCAGATTCTGAAAAGTTGATCAACCTGAGATTTCGTTTCTTCCAAATCTTTCAAAGTGTAATCAATAAAAGTGTTCCCAAAAAGGTTTATCAAGGTATCCATTAAGGCAATATGTTCTTCGAAAGACTCAAGTTCCAGCACTTTTTTCTTCTGAGTTTTGGCTTTATCAATAAAATAAATATCAATTCCAGCATCGGGATTATAACCGGAAGACGCCAAGTCAAGCATCACAAGATTTATTGCTGCAAACCATGGCTTATATTGATTAAAAACAGACTCGGGTATGCCGATTTTTTCAAACGAGGACTTCATTTTTTGATAAGAGACAGAGTCAATATTATCTTTTAAGGTTTGCCCATCGCCATAGGTGCTTAGCTTTAGAACCTTAAACGGATCAACTGTTTTTAAATCAAATTCTACAGCAACAAAATCAGAATTCAAAAAAGCAGTTTCAATTATACTATCAAGTGGGTAAATATCTTTTTTGGCAACATGGATTGAACCAAGGAGATAAACAGTTGACTCACCTGATTTAAGCTCCCAAAAAAAATGTTTTTTTTCAGATACTGACTGCTGCGAGCTGCTGCATGCTACGAAAGCGAGTATTATTGTTGATAAGAAAACAATCGGTTTTATTGAAAGCTTTTTTCTCATATGTTTTTTTATTTTAATTGTAACATTTTTATATTACATTTGTTAAACTAAATATTGTTTAACTTAACAATTGTAAAATATAAAATTTTTAAAATAAATGAAACCATTCTTACAAATTATATTTAAAATCATATTGTTTTTTGCCATAGTCTTACCATTAAAATCCCAATACTGGGAAAAAGTTAATCTTCCGGTTGGATATTCAACAAACTATTGGTTGGATATCTATTTCCTTCCCGGTGATCCGAACTACGGTTGGGCTTGTGGTTTTAACGGAATGGTTATAAGAACAACTGATGGAGGAAATACCTGGGCAGGATCAACAATTTCAGGAGCTTATCACCTTGAAAGTATTCACTTTCCAACAAGAACGGTCGGATATACTTCAGGAGTTGATGGAATCTTCAAATCAACAAACGGCGGAATCACGTGGTTCGACATAAGACCGGCTGAAGCAGGCGCGGGAATGTTTTTTTGGGGATGTTATTTTGTTGATGAGCTGAACGGTATTGTTGTAGGAGATGGTTGTGTAACAGATCAGCATTTCTGGAAAACCACCGACGGCGGAAATACTTGGTCATTATTCTCCGGCACTGAACCCGAAAGCGGAATGACTGACGTAATATTAGTTGAAGCAAATGGTCTAGGATTTGCCGTTAGTAGTGGTAGAATCTGGGATACTACTGATGGCGGAGCTTCCTGGCAGGTTTATGCTAACTCCGGCACAAAGGTCTGGCAGGAGGAACTTACCCATCTTGGCACTTCTTTTTTGGTCCCTTATGCTGGAACCACTTGCCAAGGCGGAGGCAGTGACGGCGGGATGCGATTTTCAACCAACCTTGGTAACAGCTGGAATCAATTCCGTGTGGGCACTCCAATGTTTGGGACTTTTTTGATTGATGGTAATACAGGCTGGGCTTGCGGTTATAATCAATCAGTATATTATACATCCAATGCAGGTGCAACCTGGGAGTTAAGAAATTGCGGTATTGATCGTGGAAACCTTGATGATTTATGGTTTATTAATGCTAATAATGGCTGGGTTGTCGGCGAGGGGGTCTATAAATTATCTCCATCTGCTCAAAAAGTTTCTAAATCTAATGTAAATTTTGGTGAATTCTGCATCGGTTTAGCAAAATACGATACAATTTGGGTAAAAAACCTTTCTTTCAGAAGTGCCTCTGGCAGCTGGTCGCTTGGTGGAGCTAATCCAGAAGACTACAGAATTATTGAACCAACACAGAATTTTATATTGAATTCCTGCGATTCTCAAAGAGTCATTGTTGTTTTTAATCCTACTCAGGGGGGCAATCGAAGTGCTAACCTCGAAATAATAACTGAAGGAACACGACAGTTCAACATATCACTTACAGGCAACGCCATTCGAGCTACTGCCGTGCCAACTGACACATTAATTGTCATCAATAGAGCTATCTGTGGAACTAAATATGAAAAATCTGTTCGTTGGGCTGCTGAAACATTAGGCGAACGAATTACCATGATACAAAAAGTTTCAGGTTCAAATGATTTTGGATTTTCGGTTACTTTGCCAGTAATAGTACCAACAATGGGCGTTGAAACAAAATTTACAATTCAGCTTCAGGATACCGGTTGGCAGGAAGCACGTTTCAAAGTAAGTCTTTTTCCTTGCGACCGAGACACTTTTATTACAATCAGGGCTTATGGAGTTTCTCCAATAATTTCTGCTGACTCTCCGGGAAAAGAGCTTAAACTGGAATGCATCAGCAAAGGTAAACTTGAATTTGAAATCAGAAATACCGGGAACGACTCTTTACTGATAAAATCTGCCAGAATCATTGATCCTTTTGTTGGATTTACTATAGCAGGATGGAAAAGCGGAAAAACCCTCCCTTTGGTTTTATTACCCGGCGAGAGAGACACAATAATTATTAATTTTAACCCAACCAATACCGGCAGGTTTGCCAATCGATTAAGGCTCGAAAACAATGATCTTACTGCCGCAAGAGGTAATAAAAATCCTTTAGAGTTAACATTGACTGCTGAATACGGATTTGCAAATTTGTTATCAAAAATCAAAAATATTGACTTCGGAAGAATTTGTTTAGGCGATTCAATCTCAGTCCCTTTTTCCATATATAAGGAAGGGAATCTTCCTTTGATTATTGAAAAGCCCAATTTAATAAAAAGACATTTCACATATTACTTTCCGTCAAATATTTTTCCAAGGACATTGACACAACTTTCTGATACTGTTCGAGGCTTTGTTCGATTTGTCCCTTCGTCAACAGGAAAGTTCCTCGACACATTGGTCATAACAGCATTACCATGTTTTGATACTCTTAAAATAATTTTAACTGGCGAAGGAATTGATGCCGGATTAAGGCTCACTCCAGCTTTCTTTGATGGAATTTTTATAACTAATCAACCCAATAATAGAGTTGTTAGAGTTACTAATACTGGAACCATTGATCTAAAAATTACAAAAATTAACTTAAATCCGCTATTTAGTGTTTTTTCATATAATTTTCAACCAGGTTTACCATTTGATCTTAGTCCCGGACAATCAATAGATTTTACTTTTAATTTCATACCCCTAATTGATTCAAATTTCAGGGCATATCTGTGTTTCTCTGCCCAAGGGGAATGTCCTGCTGAACAATGTCTGTTGATCAATATTCAATCCCTAAGCCCAAGTCTGGAATTCGACAAAACAGCCATTGATTTCGGTGGTCAGATATGCGTTCCTGAGACAAAAACTGAAACAATAAGATTAACAAACTCTGGCATCTTAGCTGATACTATTGATGTTCTTGAAGTAATTCCTGATGAAACTCATTTTAAGATTACGAATAAACCACAGTTGCCATTCATAATTATGCCTTCTGAAGTGCTTGACCTTCAGATTGTATATTTCCCTCTAACAGAAGGAATTCATACTGGAGAAATTATAATTGAATCAAAGAATATGCAGGGGAAAAGTGTCTTTATAAAGCTTAATGGTGAATTCAGAAAAACCGAAACAACACCAAAAAATTATAGCTATGATTTTGGTAAATTTGAAAAATGCGAAAATGATAAGCAAATTAAAATTTCTTACCACAACCGAGGAACAATGTCTGATTCACTCATTATTAGTAAAACAGTAAATTCCTATGGTTTCTACACAATTCCTGATAACTTTTTAATAGTCGAAGCAAACAGTAGTGCCGAATTGACAATTATTTTGAAACCCTCGGAATTTAGCCGGGATGCTTTATATACTGAAATTATTTCACTTTACAGCCAAATTTGTAATTACACACTAAATATTGATTTATCTGCTGAACTTATAACTCCAAAATTGACTTTCACACCTTCCGAGTTAAATTTTGGTTCTATTTGGAAAGGTGAAGAAGTTACTAAAACTATAACGGTTTCTAACAATTCTTCTTCAAGCATCGAAATACAAGAGATTAAGATCATCCCAAATAATGTTGGTTTCTCATACCAAATAACTCTTCCGGTGAATTTAGCTCCTTCAACCAGCGTTGATATTCCTGTGAAATTCATTGAAAACATAGAAGGGAATTTCACTGCCAAACTCGAAATCATTCAGCAAACAAACTGCATTGATACGTTTTCGATTGAGCTATCTGCAAAAATACCACAGGAAAAATATTACAACAAGATTTTTATAGGTGAATATAATGTTGCTCCCGGAGATAAATTTTCTATTGCAGTTTCCTTGCAAGACAGTCTTCCGAGAGTTAATCTCGACAAACTTGAATATACAATCACTTTTGATCCTTGGCTATTTTATCCCTATAATGTTTATTTAAGATCAAATAAAATCCCTTTGGAGACTATATTTGATTATAAAAGTGGAAACCTAATCGGCAGATTAAACGAACCATATGTAAAAGATTTGTTCAAACAATCCGGTGAATTTCTTTGGATTGAGGGCATAGCTCTTGCCTCTGACCCTAATCTTACTAAATTAGAATTAAAGCAATTTGAAT
>CALHRB010000306.1 GCA_938038165.1 Candidatus Kapaibacterium sp.
CCTCCATCTGGTAGATTTTCGCTGAAATTTTTAAGAGTTGATATTAATTCTTCCGATTTTTGTAAAACTTGATAATTCATAAATTCTCCTATTTATACTTTTACATTACAGACAAAACTTGAACCGTTCGAGAAGTTGGATAAAATAAATGTTACATTATTCAAAGCTCTGTGAGCTAATACTCTGTTCAATGAATTGAATTGATTCAACTTTGTTAATAAATTGTTTATTGTCTTTTTAAAGAATTTCATTTTTTCTGAGCTTTCGAAATCAATCATTTTTTCGAGTGAAGTCATAGTGGTCGAAGCTGCTTGTTTTTTTGTCAATCCGAATTTTACCATTATGTAATTCAATCTTTGGTCTTCGATTAACTTGAGGTTCTTTGAAATTTCATTTTGTTTCAAAGTAACATTTTCCAAAGCATTTATATCAAATTTTAATAAAGCTTCCTGTTGTTTTTCTGCTAAGGCAAGAAGCTCGTTGAGGTGATTCATTTCGTATTCTAAGAATGTAATTAATTTGTTATCCATAAGAATCTCATAAAATTAAACTGATTGAGAATTAAACATATTATGATATCTTTTCACTCTCGAAACATAAGCTCTTGTTTCTTCGAACGGTGGAATACCTTTGTGTTTAATAACATTCCCGGGACCAGCATTATAAGCTGCAAGAGCTAAATCAACATTATCATCAAATTTATCAAGCATCATCTTGAGGTATTTAGCTCCACCCATAATATTCTCAATTGGGTCGAATGAATTTCGAACACCAAGGTCAGAAGCCGTTCCATCCATCAATTGCATCAAACCTTTGGCACCGGCTTTTGAAATTGCATCCTTTTTTCCGGCAGATTCAGCAGCAATTACTGCCTTAATCAAATTTTTGTCAATGTTATAAATCTGAGATGCTCTGTCAATTGCATTAGAATAACTTCTCAATCGTGTGTTGAGCCTTTCAATGAAGTTTCCGGCAATTTTTTCAATTTTTTCAAAATTTTTGTTTTTTTTCAGGTTGTCAATACCCTCAGGCATTATTTTATTTTCAATTGCCTTACGGAAATTATCTGGAATAGTAACCGTTAATGGGCTTAGTTTGTCACCACCGGTAAGAAACTCGTAAATTTTATCCGCTATGCCAATTCCTGAGCCAATTTTTGATAGTTCCTCCGAGAAGGATAAATCAGTATATGTTTCTAAGGTATCAGAACCAAAAGATAATGATTCACTATCCTCAGAATCTTTATCGAGCATAGCGTTTTTCATTTCTTTCCAGAGAAGGTTAATAAACATAGACTCAAAGCCACGAGCAGCTTGAGCAAATTTTGCTTTATCCTCCGCTGAAAGATTTTCAACCTTTTTATCCGCAAGAATTTTAAGTTTGCTCAATTTTGATTCAAGAAGACCCTCTTGAACATTTATCTTTTCGCTATTTATTAAGTCAACCATACTATTGAATAATTAATTCTCCCTGAATAGAACCGGCTTCCTTCAAAGCCTGAAAAATTGCAATCAAATCTCTTGGCGAGACTCTTAAAGCGTTCAGTGCATTAGCAATATCCTGAACAGTAGCACCCTGAACAACCAATGGAATAGATGGATTGAATTGTTCATTTGTGTTTATTTCAGCCGTTGCAACTGGCCTTGGGGGTCTTATCGTAAATGGTGCTGGTTGTGGTACAATATACTGCTTTTGTATGGTGATTTCAAGTCCTCCGTGTGCTACAACGGAAGGAAGCAACTGAACATTTCCACCAATTACCACAGTTCCTGTCCTTTCATTAATGACAATTTTCGAGGTAGGGTCTGAAACAACAGACTGAGTTTCAATTTTTGATATATATTGAATCAATTCGCCGTCTTTGAGTGTTGATGGTAATTTTACCTGAATAGTGCCTGCATCAATTGCAAAAGCTGAGTTTTCAAGTCCTGTTATTTTATTAATTGCTTCAGCAACACGGTCTGAGGTTGTAAAGTCAGGCTCCCTCAATATAACACGTAGCATCTGATTTCCGAAAAATTCTGAATCAACAGCTTTTTCGAGGATAAGTCCGTTGGGAATTCTACCGCTTGTAACAAAATTTCTTGAAACCCGTGAACCCAAAGCCTGATAGTCATAACCACCCACCGAAACAGCACCCTGAGCCATTCCGATAATCTCGCCGGTCTGAGTAGCTATGGGAGTCATCAAAAGAATCCCACCCTGCAATGAAGTTGCATCACCAATGGAAGAGACCTGCACATCAATCTTACTGCCTTTTTTAGAAAAAGAGGGTATTGTTGCCGTTACCATCACAGCAGCTACATTTCTAATTCTTGGATTTGATTGCGGTATTGTTAGCCCGAAACGTTTCAGCATATTCGATACTGACTGGACAGTAAAAGAATTCATCTGATTATCGCCGGTATTATTCAAGCCTGTAACTATACCATAACCAATTACCTGAACGCCTGTTACCCCTTCAATATTGGCAATATCTTTGATTCTTGCCGAAAAAAGCAAATTGGCAGAAGAAGAAAAAATTATGAAAGACAATAATATGTTTTTCAATTTCATATCAGAACAATAACCTTAAAAATTTCGTTATTAAACCGGGTTCTTGAATTTTTGAGACAGAGCCATCACCCTCGATAAAAAGTGACAAATCGAGGATGCTATAAGAATATACTGAATTATCCGGCATTACATCAACAGGGCGAACATAACCCTTAATAATAATTTTTTGTGTTTCACCATTAATTTTCGTTGTTCTTGTGCCTTCGATGATGAGATTGCCGCTGACGCTATCAAGCTCTACAACCCTTGCACTAAGCCTTGAACGAATTCTTTCTTTGCGGGTGGTCGAGCCACTCCCCTGAAAATTATTGCCGGTTCCTAAGCCTACGTTGCCTTTGAACCCTGCTGAACCGGCACCACCCGAAACACTACCTGAAATCTCCGAGGTCCTGTTTTCCTGAGTTGAAGCGGAATTGTCCGCTTGTGTATCTTCCATAATATAAACCATAATAGCATCCCCTGCTTTAAAGGCTTTAACATCAGAGAACAGCGACCTTGAAGAGTTCAGAAGAAACTGGGCATATCCGGCTTCCATGCCGATTGTTAGAAAAATCCCTAATAATAATATGCCAGTATATTTTTTCCTCATTTTTTTCTTATTTATTTTCAGTTATATTTATTACCACAGTGCCTTCTTCTGTAACTATCCCATTAAGAATTACATTCGAATCATCTTTTTTTACTCGGATTTCAGAGCCGGCTAATCCATCCTGCAAAGCTGTCCCTGACGTCCTTATCCTGACAGCCCCTGAAATCACATTGATTTCAACTTTTTGTCCCCTGTTTATCTGGTTTCCTGATTGAATGAATGACCTTAATATCACATTATCTTTTGAGATATTTCTTTTGGCGATAGCTCCTATGATTTCATCTTCGCTAATTAAATCCTCGGGATTAAAATTAGTTGCTTCAATCCTTTTCAAAACAAAATCCCCATCTTTAATCAGCTTTCCTGAGAAAATTGTCTTTACTGCAACCGGAAGTTTTTTGTAAATCTTAATATTAACAGGAACAGTAATTCTTTTGAGTATTTTTTCATCTTTTAAAAATTCAACAACTACGTGGGTATTGCCCTTTAAGGAATTTCTATCGCCAAGAAATCTTGCGTAAACCTTGTCTTCCTCAAAATTTTGATGAGGAATTACCTCGTTTATTTTAATTTCTATTTCATCGTTTACTTGAGAATAAATATAATTAATACATGCAGTCTTAATATTATCGCCTGAAAAATATGAACGGGAAATTAAATCAGTAGTATTTATTAAAAGTATAAAAGATAAAATTTCAATAAATATAATTGATTCTAATTTTCTAATCATTTCATCACCTTCTTAAATTTACAGCAGTTGCAAGAATTTCATCAGCAGTTCTGACTGATTTAGAATTCAGTTCATAAGAACGTTGTGCAATTATCATATTGATCATCTCTTCAACAATATCAACATTAGAAGATTCAATATGGGACTGAATTAGTTCACCAGTGTTATTGAATCCGGGAGTTTCTAATGACATTTTACCTGACGCAGGTGTTTCGACAAAGAGATTATCCCCAATTGATTTAAGTCCTGCGGGATTAACAAATCGGGCTAATTCTATTTGACCAAGTGGTTGTTCTTCGTTATTGGTGCCAATGATTGCATTTATGATACCATCTCTGGTAACTGAAATACCAACTGCGTCCTGCGGAATATTGAATCCGGGTTCGAGTATGTAACCTTGGGATGTAACTATCTGTCCTTTACTATCAAGCTGAAACGAACCATCACGAGTGAATGCATAGCTATTATCAGGCTTCCTAATGACAAAAAAACCATCACCATTAATGGCAATATCTAAAGGATTATTTGTTTGCTTAATATCCCCCTGAGAGAAAATCTTTGTTGTTGAAACAAGTTCAGTCCCTGAGCCAATCTGGACTTCATTCAAGGGCGGGGCTTGCGAGTATTGAGTGTTTCCTGCAGGCATCAAAGTTTCGTAAAGCAAATCCTGGAATTCAGGTCTCACTTTTTTAAAACCGCTTGTATTAACGTTTGATATGTTGTTGGCAATTATTTCAACATATCTTTGTTGGGCAGTTAAACCTGTTGAAGCCGTTCTTAATGTTTTATCCATAATTGACCTTTAATTTATATTTTAATAAAATTTTGACATTCTTAGTGAAATTTCCAAAGTTTCGTTATTTGCATGAATCACCTTGCTTCCAAGCTCAAACATTCTTTGAACTTCAATCATTTCAACCATTTCTTTGATTATATTTACGTTGGAACCTTCTATCCAACCTTGTTTCAATGAAATTTCTTCCTTTTCAAGATCCCGGAAATCTGTTCCATCAGTTGTAACAAAACACGAATTTGAAACCCTTTGAAGTGATTGTAGATTATTGACTTCTACAATTCTAAGATTGCCGATCGGTGTTTGATTTAGCTGTATCTCTCCGTTTTGTGTTATAATAAGATTAATTTTTTTCGACTCTTCATATTCTTCCCTTGAATTGATTAATGCATTATTAAGATTAAATGGACCGTTCACTCCCTTAAGCATTTTGTAATCCGATGTTACTATCAATCCTTCGTTTGTGATTTGAAATTTACCAGATTTAGTCAGATATTCATTCCCCTGTTCGTCCTGAAGCACAAAGAAACCATTTTTGTTGTCAATTGCAATATCAAGCGGGTTGTCTGTTTTGATAAAACTTCCCTGAGAAAAGTCTGTATAAGAACCAACAGGTGGATCGTTTTGCTCAACATCACCCTGAACATTATAAAAGTTTGCTCGTGCGTCAATTAAATTTCGCTCGAATACGGATTCCCTCTTAAATCCAGGAGTTGAGGCATTTGCTATGTTATTAGCCGTTACCTCCAACTTTGTTTGTTGAGGTAACATCCCCATTGCTGCTGTATAAATCTCTTTAATCACTTTGATCGTCTTTTAGTTTTATAAATTCAATTATTTCGTTAATTACAAGTTTCATCGTATCTTCGGCTGGCTCAGAAAAATCGAATTGAGACAATTGTCTGTGTAAGACTGGATTTTTATAAAATGGGATGTTGCTTTCCAATGCCAATCTTACCAATTTATCAATCTGACTCGCTGATGATGAACCACCGTAACTTTTATAATCCCTCATATGGGAGTATGTCAACTCATTCATATTTAATCTTCATTATTTTGACACAAATCAAGTTACAATGAATGTGCCATTAATGGATCTGTCAGAAATAAAATAAAACAATAATTGTAAACCATTAAATCATATTGAATTACAAAGAGTGATATTTTTAAATTTTTTTCTTAAAAAATTATCGGGATGATTAAGAAATGACTAATTTTGAACAATGGTTAATATTGTCAATTAATTTGGTAATGGTGGGTTAACTCAAAAATTACCTGTTGTTATTGATAGAGACAAAATTGATCCGCTGATATCTGAATTTTTCAACCCATAGAGATCTACCCCAAAAGAACCCCGATAATGATAACCGAAACCAATCCAAAAAATATCAGAAATTTTCCAATTTAAAACCAAACCGGGTTCGATAAAATAGAACCAGTTACCTGAGGAGTAATTCTCTGTGCCATATGTAGAAAAATTTTGATAGTCAGCTCGTCCTAATCCAGGAGACAAGTTAAAGGACATCCTAAGATTTTCAGTAATTTTATGAGAATATTCAGTTTCGATGGTGCCATATCCGAGAACAAGAATGTTGTTGCGAAAATACTTATTATCCCAGACCTTTAAATTGTTTGAGAGAAGAGAATAAAAACCAACACCAATCACCCAGGAGCTATTAACGTTAAGACCGACTTTCCCTCCGATTTCGAAACCCCAGTCATTCAACAAGTTAGCACCTTTTGCTACAAATCCAGCATAGAAATTATTTCTTTTCTTGTCAATTTCGAAGTTACCTTCAGGGGAAACGCCGCCGGGAAGCCTTTGGGTAAAGGAGGTATAACTAATTGTGATGAATATAATTATTATTGCCAATTTCATTTTTTTTAAATATTTAAAGACGTCGAGTTTATATTATTTATGATAATTTTATCAGGTTATATTCATAATTCTAATAATTTACAGAAAAATAATATTTATGTAAAATCATAGAGAAGTTAATCTAATAAACATGTCTGGAAACTTCGATTGCTGTAAATATACAGGAAGCATTTTCAGAAAAAATATTTAAAACATATTGCTTTGCCATTTTAAAAAAGACAGTTTAAAGATAATTTACAAATTATTGTAAATATGTTCATAAAGACGGTGACCAAATCTTGAAAAGGCTTCGAAATACCCCGTAAACCATTGATTTAATGGAATTTTATTGCTTGAAGATATACTAACATCATTTTCATCGAAAATACCGCCTGTTCTGATAACATGAAATTCCCTTTTCAATTCTTTTTTTGCTAAAAAATCAACAGCGAAAGATGAAAGCGCCAAAGACTTTTCCTTCAACGGTTTTCCGCTGACTCCTCCGCCAAAAGTAGATGAGAAATAATCAAACAATTTAAGATCCTGTGGAGATAAAAAATCTCTCGAATACTCATAATCGGTCGAAGTGTTGCCAAAATTGACACCATCGTAAAACAATTCCACGATTACATTTAGCAATTCGGGTAAAAGTTCAAGTGAGGTATCGCAGGAAAATTTTAGGATAACAGGAAGGTTTCTGTTTCTTTTTTTAAGAAACTTTTCACTAATATAATTAAGTCTTTCAATCATTTGATTGTCGAGTAAAGGAAATTTGCTCGAACTCAGGTGAGGAACATTCGGGCAACTTTCATTGATTTCAATAAAATCTACACCAGCCTTATCGAAGATTTCCAAACCTGAAACCAATTCTTTCATAGCTAGATCGAGAGGACACTGGGGCGATATTGAAAGACTTATCCCAATTGGAAAACATTTAAATCTTTCAAATTCACTTATGACTTTGGCAACTTTTTCGTTACCCATATTAGGCAATCCCATCCAATTAGATGCAGCCCCTGAATTAGGATAAGCGACAAATGGATGAAGTATATTATTTTTAATATTGCCTATTCTTGCGTTTGAAGTTGTTGTTCCAGCAAGATAAGCTCCAGCACCTTGTTTATAGGTCAGATAGTAAGCCTCCCCATTTTTAAACATTCCAGCAGCATTGAACAAACCACTTCGGAATTCAATATCCCATACTTTTATTTTAAGAGATTCAGAAGGCTCAATTTTATAATTTAAATCATCATAATAAAAGAGCTTCAAAAAGTATTTACGGCCAAAAGAAAAAATTCTTGATGAGAGTGAACTGTTAATCTTTGGTAAAAATTTCCTTGTTGTTTTTTCTAATCTGGCTATTGTTTCAGCAAAAGTCAATTTA
>CALHRB010000307.1 GCA_938038165.1 Candidatus Kapaibacterium sp.
GCTTGATTAAATTAGCTTTAGCAAACAATTTGGTGGAAATAAATTAAAATTACACTCATCAACTTCAAAAAAAGTCTTTTTTTGTTAATATATCAATATTAACGACGCTAAATGCCGTTAATTATCTTGTATTGTTTCTAATATAATAAAAAATGACAACTAACTTCCTTTCAAAAAATTTTTTGAGCTATTAACAAATTTTAAGAATTATTCCCCTCATACTTTTATAGCCCTAAAATAACCTCAATAAGAAGATGTTTTTTTTGAATTCTCAAATATTTTCATATTTCAGACGACTTTTTGATTTTTTAAAAATAATGAATATTTACTTTTATATTATCTTAACAACCCTTGTAATCGGTTTCGTTCTTGACATCATTGCCGATTATCTCAATATAAAGAAACTTAGCGAGCCACTGCCCGATGAGTTCAAAGAAGTTTACTCCACCGAAAGATATCTCAAATCGAGGGAATACACAAAAGTCAGAACAAAATTTGGAATTATAACTTCTATTCTTTCTTTGTTTGTGATGTTACTTTTCTGGTTTTTGGGAGGATTTAACAATTTAGATTTAATAATCAGTCAATATTCAGAAAGTCAAATAATCAGAGGGTTGCTTTATATTGGGTTTTTAGCTTTTGCCGGATCAATTTTATCTTTACCATTTTCAATTTATTCAACTTTCGTGATTGAAGAAAAATTTGGATTTAACAAAACATCAGCAAAGACCTATATAGTGGATTTATTAAAATCTTTTCTTTTAAGTTTGATTCTCGGAGCCCCACTTTTAGCGACAATTTTCTTCTTCATAGAATCAGCAGGTAATTATGCCTGGCTTTATGGATGGGGTGTGGTAACTCTATTTTCGCTTATAATTCAGTATATTGCCCCAACATATATTATGCCGATATTTAATAAGTTTAAACCATTGGAAGAGGGTGATTTACGTAATGCAATAATGCAATATTCCGAAAAAGTAAAATTTCCTCTTAGAAATATCTTTGTCATTGATGGCTCCCGAAGAAGCACAAAGGCAAATGCTTTTTTCACTGGTTTTGGAAAGAACAAAAGAATAGCATTATTTGATACTCTTCTGGAAAAACACACGATACCCGAAATAGTTTCTATTATAGCTCACGAGGTTGGGCATTTCAAGAAGAAGCATATACTCATCGGAACTGTCATCAGTTTTTTTCATACAGGAGTTCTTTTCTTTTTGCTATCTTTATTTTTGTCTCAGAAGGAATTATATGATGCTTTCTTTATGCAAAATCAACCTGTTTACGCTGGACTAATCTTTTTTGGTATGCTATATTCTCCAGTTGAAACATTACTTTCATTAGCTTTTAATTATTTATCCAGAAAGAATGAATACGAAGCTGATGAGTTTGCAATTTTAACCACCCGGGACAAGGAATCTATGATAAAAACCTTGAAAAATCTTTCTGAAACGAATCTTTCTAATCTTACACCGCATCCTTTTTATTTATTTCTGAACTATTCACATCCTACTGTTCTGCAAAGAATCGAAAGGATAAGAAAAATCAAGCTCAGTGAAGAAAATCTATATAATTTCAATTGAATTTTTTAATATCCAACCAACATCCCCCCGAGAAATCCTGATTTTAGACCATTCACCGACTGAATCCAGCAGTTCAACCTTTGTTCCCTCGTGGAGGATAAATAGCACAATACTTTTGTCGTCGGGCGAGCTTCTGACATCAACTCTCGGACTAAATATAATTGCGGATTGCTGATTTTTCTCGTTAATTTGTTTCTGCACAGCAAATAATGCTGTTGATAAAGATAAAACCACAGCTCCAATAGCTAAAAAGAATAGAAATCTTTTTATTATCAAATTCCAGGAAATCATAAAACCAATTAAAGAAAGAAAAGTAACCCAAATCAAAATAATCAGGATTTTAGCCCAACCATTTGATGAATACATATCGCGAATAGTGTCGATCCACTCAGTAATAAAAAATTTCGGAACAGGTTCAAATTTATCCACTATTTTTAGATTTGCAATTTTGAGATTATAGTTGATATCTTCATCTTCAGGAGCTAATTTCCTAGCCCTTTCATAGTATAAAATAGTCTCGGGGATTTTGTTGATTTTATAGTAGGAGTTAGCTATATTAAAATAAATTTCTGCAGATTCAAAACCATCATTTAATATGTTTTGATACTGCTCTATAGCCCTTGAATAATCTCCTCTGTTGTATAATTGATTTGCTTTATTAAAAATTTCAATGTAGTCTCTGGCATTTGCAATATTAAATAAGATTAACCAGAAAAAAACAATAAGGTTAAAGTTTTTCATCTAAGTTTTCCTTCGAGTTCAACAATAGATTCCTCAGCATTTTTGTAAACATCTATTAACGAAATTTTTTCATTTGTAGGTGCAAAACGTGCAAACTCGCAATATTCGATAGTGTCAAGAATTTTTTCTGTTATATCTACATCAATATTTTTCTCTGATAAAATTTTTGAAGCAGTGTCTTTGGTTAAATCCGCAACAGGAATTGAGAGCCTGTCGCTCAGATATCCCCACAAGGCTCTTGAAATTTCTTCAAAGAATTGCTCTTCCTGATTCTTGTTCAATAATTTTTTGGCAAGGGATAGCCTCTTTTTGGCAAGCGAGACAGCTTTTCTTGTTTTTAAGAGAGCAAGATTACCTTGTAGCTTTTCATTTCTTCTTTGAATAAGAATGAAAGCAACAAATAACAGCAATGGAGCAACTGCCAAGCCATAAAAAGCAAGAGAACCAAAGAAATTATCATTTTTCTTTCTTAAATTTAAATCTTTTAGCTTTATATGCCTGATATCCTGTCCCAAATACTTAACATCTTCTTTGATTACACCAGTAATCATAGGGATTGTTCCAGCTTCATTGCCCTTTTCTGCCCTTAATATCAAAGGTTCAGACCTCAATGTAACATAACTTTTCTTGCTTAGATCAAAATAAGCGAATTCAATTGGTTCAATCCTGAATTCGCCCTGATGTCTCGGGACAAGATAATATTCAAAAGTTTTATTTCCTGACATACCCGAAGCCGAAATGCTTACATTATCAATCGTTTTTGGGTCATAAACATCAAGGTCATTTGGTAAATTGAGGTTAAATGGCTCAAGCAATTTTAAATTACCGCTGCCCGAAATCTGAACTTTTAATGTTGTTGATTCATTAGCTTTTACAATAGTTTTGTCCAGCCAGGCTTTCATTTGCATCTGACCAACTCCCCCACGGAATTCAACAGGTTGATTAAGAGGTAATGGCTTCACGCTGACCGTTCCTGATGAAGATCGAGCTGAAAAATTAAAATCCTGATAACTCTGCCTGAAAAAAGGATCATCAAATATATCAAAAGGATCCCTATTTCTTTTCTTACCCTGCACAGCAAGCCTAACAACAAAATCTATGCTCATTGCATCAACATTCAAAGAACCTGTCTGCTGAGGAATGAGTAAAGTTTTTTTTAGCTCTGCCGTCTGATAAGCAACACCATCAACAACCTCCCGTGAGTACTGCAAATTTTTAAGCTCCATTAAATCCTGAGTCCAAAAACCGCCCAAATTAGGATAAGAGATATTAGAAATACTAAATTGCCCTGCCAGGGTAGGGGTAACATACAATTTATAGGTAGCGACAAGGGATTCGCCTTGATAAACACTTTGCTTGCTTAATGAGAGTTTTATAAAGAGGTTTTTTCGGATTAGTTCATTTGCCTGAGATTCCAGCGAACCTGCCTCGCTTGTTTTTTGCTTATCACTCTCGGTTCCTTTGACAACAGTTATAGTTACACTGTTGGAATTAATCCTTTTTCCATCAACAGTTATCGAAGCGGGCTCAATTGTAAATTTTCCCTCAATATCTGCTCTTAGTAAATAAGAGTAAGTAACAGTTCGGCTTGAGCCACCAGTCCCCCATTGAAAACTCTGTGATGTATTGGGTCCGGAAAGAACCGAAAAACCTTTAAAACCTGGGGCTTTGAATTCTTTTCCCTCTGCATTAGACAAAGAAAAACTAATTTGAAAGGTTTCGCCTACGGTCAGTTGGTTTCTCTCGACCGTTGCTGTAAAATTTTGCGAAAATAAATTTGAAGAAATTAAAATAAACAAAAACAAATATTTCACTGTATTTTTTCTCATTTCGATAAAATATCTGTTAAAAATACAATGTTTTTTAACGGTTTATGAGCTTATTTGTTTTTATTTTCTAAGCTTAATTCAGATAAATAAAATTTTAGTTATTAATTAACGTATTAAAAATAACTAATATGATATAATATTTATGGAATCTGGAAATAATAATGACTGCAGCACTTAAACTTGCTCTTATTGGTTTTGGTTCAATGGGCAAAGAAATAAAACGGTTAGCCGATAACTCACCCTCACAATTTAGTATTACAAATATTTTTGAAATTGATAACAAAATTTCATCAGGCGGAGAATATGATTTTGATGTTGCTATTGACTTTTCGCATCCTAACCAGGTCATCGAAAATTTAAAAATCCTTGCCTATTTAAATAAAAACTGCGTCGTAGGAACAACAGGCTGGTATGAGCAATTGGATGAAGCCAAAGAAATAGTTAATAATGCTGATATAGGTTTCGTTTATGGAGCAAATTTTTCTGTTGGAGTACAGCTTTTCTTACAAATTGTTCAACAAATTGCAAAGGCTCTGAATAATTTAGATGAATATGATGTTTTCGTCCACGAAATTCATCATAAAAATAAAATTGATAGTCCGAGCGGGACAGCTTTATCCATTGGTAATGTAATTCTTGAAAACCTTGAAAGAAAAAAAATCATTCTAACAGAGACTTCACATTCAAAAATTTCCCCGGAACAGCTTCACATAAGTTCAACACGAGGCGGCGATTTTCCCGGAAAGCATGCAGTTTTTATTGACTCTCCTGCTGATACAATTGAAATTTCTCACTCTGCAAGAAACCGCAGTGGTTTTGCTTATGGAGCTTTGAAAGCCGCAAGTTGGATAAAAGACAAAAAAGGATTTTATGACTTTTCGAATGTTGTCAATTTTTTATTGAAATTATAATATGATAAGGTTTTTTTATTTTTTATTTTTATTGTTATTATTAACAAAAATTGAAGATATCTCAATATCTGCTAAAAATATTAATCAAGGAGCAGCACCGCCAATAATTGATATCAAACCAGATTCGTTCTATGTTAGTATCAGCGAAGGAAAATTTCTCACAAGAAACGTCAAGGTTCTAAATCGAGGTGGCGAGCCATTATACATTAAATCAATCACATCATCTTGTCAATGTGGTTCTTCAAAAATTTTGTCAGGCAAGGTTGAACCTCTCGGAATTGGCAAAATACAACTTTCGGTTAATACTGAAGGACTTTATGATGGAAATAATATAGTTGAGTTTGTTGTTAACAGCACTGCTATTAATACTCCCACACAAATTAAGTTCGTTATTGATACTACATCTATTGACTCAATCGATTCAATTCTTCAAAAATGAATACCGATAATAAAATATCTGCTATTGATATAGGCAACTCAAATATCAAAGCTATTATTGAAAGCAAAAAAATTTCCTGCGATTATTCTATTGATTGGATAAACAAAATTTCCGTTTTTTTCGAAAATAATCTTTCAAAGAACTCCATTATAGGAGTTTCATCAGTTCAACCCGAACGATTTAATCAACTCTTTGATAAATTAAAGGATAGTTATAAAATAATTACAGCTGATGAACTCCTTAAAAATCAAAATTTTATTGATTTCAATGAAATCAAAGGTATTGGTAACGACAGATTGCTCGGTTTAATTGGTGGTTTAACAAAATTCTCACCTCCCTTTATCACAATTGACTGTGGCACAGCCATAACAATAAATGTCCTTGATGAAAAAAAAAAATGCCTCGGTGGAGTTATTTTAGCCGGAATACAAACACAGCTTGAAGCTCTTTCAATTAAGACAGCACAACTCAACAAAATTGACTTATTCCTTGAAAACAATATTATTGGCAAAAACACTGAATCAGCTTTGCGTAACGGTATTATTAAAGGAGTTGTAGGTTCAATCCTATATATCATTGAAAACATAATCAAACAATACAATTTTAACAAAAATATTAATTTAATTCTCACTGGTGGCACATCAAAAATCATTCTTCCATTGCTTGAAAAATCCCATCTCAAAATTCTTTTTGAAGAGAATCTTGTTCTAAACGGTATTCTATCCTTAATTATACATCGCTTTGGAACAAATTTTGCTAAACATTAAGCGGAAACTTACGATTGTTTTTATTATATTTAGTGTTAGAAATTAAAATAGCAATTTTGTGAGTTCTGAATGATTGAAAACTACTTTCACCTTAAACAAGGAATTGATGAAATAGCTATTTCATCCAGAACGGATAATTTATTTCCGGATAAGCTTTTTAATTAAAAAATTTTAAAAAATTAGATTATATTGAAAAGAACAATGAAAAATAAATTTTTCTACATATTTAACTTCTTTATTTTCATATTGTTTATTTCTTGCTCATCAAGATATATCAGCGTGAAATCGTTGAACAATGACAACGAAGCATTCAAGGGTGATACTGTAAAATTAAAATGGAAAATATCAAATGCAGATTATGTTAAAATTGATGGTTTCGATAATCTATTCGGGATTGATGATAACATCACAATTACTGCTGATACAACAACTTTTTTTATCCTTAAAGCATACCGCGGTAAGAAAGATTCCATTGTTAGAAAGATTAATGTAAAAGTTAAACCCAACGAAGCTATTTCTGGAATAGATTATACCAATAAAAGCGAATTTTTGCTCACTGAATCAAATGTGGTTTCAGATCATTTCATCGGAATTAAGGATTTTTCCAAGGCTAATTCTATTTCAAAAGTCAAAATTACTGGTTTGCACAAAGAATCAAATAACTCTACCGATTACAATCTCAGATTTATTTTGCTTGATGACTTTGGTAATTTTATTGATAATGTCAGCTTGAACGAAAGCGGTCTTCAATTATCTTTATCGCAGGCTTATGGAACTGAAAAATACACCCATATTTATAATCATATGAAAAAGTGTGAAAATAAAACTTCTGATATTGCTCTTTTGATTGACAATTCACTAAGTCAAGTGGATCAAAAAGAAATTCTGTTTGAAATTGAAAAATTTATCGATAAACTGCCATCTGAATCAAAAATTATGCTTTCAACATTCAATCATAAATATGAAAACATAATAAAACTTAGCAATAAGAATTCATTTAAGCAATCTCTAAATGGAATTAACCTAAAACCAAACGGCCTAAATTCATTATTTGAAGCAATTTGTCAAGCGATTTCGGATATATCATTAAATAATAATAATAACAAAATATTGATTATCCTACTCAATAATGCTGACAATTCTTCCTTAAATAAAAATTATTCTGACTGCATTGAGTTATCTAAGCAATTCAATACCCCTGTTTATTTTGTAATAATGAATGAATTCATCTCTTCCTATCAAATGAAATTAATCTCTTCACAAACAGGAGGCAACGTTTATTACAGAAGTGATTATGGTGACAATTTCGATTTAAGCTCACTGATAAAAGAGATTGAATTATCAAATAAACATTATTACGAAGTAAAAGTTCCATTTTTCAGCAGCTCTGAAAAGAGCAAAGTTATTAGCATAAATTTAAATTTAATCAAAAATGAAGAAAAAATTACAGATAAAACCCTTTTCTTTTCACATTATATAAAAACTCCTGGGGATAGAAAAATCATTGCTACTTTTGATGAGAATGAACATACATTAAAAGAAGATTTTGCAGATAAACTATTTACTCTTGCCCAAATGCTTATTGATAATTCAGAAAGAAAAATAAAGCTATTCGGTCATTCTTCAAAAAGCGAATTATTCAATTCATTTGGTTCAATTTCGCAAAAAAGAGCTTCAGATATAAAGGAAAGACTAATTTATCTTGGAGTCAATGAAGAACAAATCGAAATCAGCGACTTTGGAAGTACTAAACCAATTTATTCATTAGAGGAAGAAAATTGGCAAAAAACTTTGAACCGCAGAGTTGAATTTAAATGGATTGATCCCACTTCGTTGCCTTATGAGATTTTAGCTCAAATTACTAATTCTGAATACTCTGCCATAAAATTCACTGAAGAATGGGAGAAACAAGGCTTCAGATCTTATTTTGAAAGGATGGAATCAATGAATGAGCCTTTATATAAAGTGAAGCTCTGGGGCTTTCCAACAAAAGAGGAAGCCGAGAAAACCATTCAAAAATTGAACCGCAAATATAGTCTTGTTTTCGATATTGAATGATAAAAAATACTGATTAGTTAATCTAAAATTTAAGCCCTAATTATATTCATCATTTATCATTAATTTTTTATTTAATTTCAAATGGTAGTGATTTTTTTTGTAAATTAATTATCGTTCATTTATTTTTTTAGGAGGTTGTATGTCTTTAATAAAAGAGTTTAAAGAATTTGCAATGCGTGGCAATGTGATAGACCTTGCAATTGGTGTTATCATTGGTGGTGCCTTTGGAAAAATAGTAAGTTCGCTTGTTAACAATGTCATTATGCCTCCGATAGGCTATCTCCTTGGTGGTGTTGATTTTTCAAATTTAAAGATACTTATCAAAGAAGGCAGTGAAGGAGTAGAACCAGTATTTCTCAGCTATGGGATTTTCATCAATACTATCGTTGATTTTATAATTATTGCCTTTGTCATTTTTATGGTTGTCAAAGGTATAAACAAATTACAAAGACAAAAAGCCGAGGAGCCCGCTCCTGTAACACCTCCTGAACCATCAAAAGAAGAAATACTATTAACTGAAATAAGAGACATACTAAAAGAAAAATAATATGATAACAATTGCTGGCGGTACAGGTTTCATAGGAAAAAAATTAGCAAAAAGCTTTAAAGATTTTGGAGAGAACATTGGTATTATCTCTCGGGACAGTCAAAAAGCTCGGTCAGAAGTTCCTTCTGCAGATGATTTTGCCACTTGGGAATCTGCTGATTTAGAAAGAATTCTAAATTCAACCAATATTCTTATTAACCTTTCCGGAGCTTCATTAGCAAACAAAAGATGGAGCGTAAATTACAAAAAAATTATTCTTGAAAGTAGGACACAGCCAGCAATAAGATTAGCCAACATCATTAAAAATCTCAAAAATCCACCAAATTTAGTAATAACAGCATCAGGAATTGGAATTTACGGCAACACAGAAAATGTAACCGATGAATCTTCTCCGCCAGGGAATGATTTTTTATCACAGGTGTGCGTTGAATGGGAAAAAGCCTCAATTATTGATAATTCCAATATCAGACAGGTTAATGCAAGGATGGGAGTAATTTTGGATAAAAACGAAGGGGCATTTCCTAAACTACTTTTACCTTTTAAATTCTTTGCCGGAGCTATCCTTGGAAGTGGAAAACAATGGATGCCGTGGATTCATGTTGATGATTTAGTAATGTCTTATCATTGGATAATTCAAAATGAAAAACTTTACGGTCCAATAAATCTCGTTAGCAACAATCCTGTTACAATGTCAGATTTTGGAAAAGCTATCAGCAATGTTACAAAAAGACCGATTTTAATGAAGGTTCCCGAATTTGTACTTAACACAGTCCTTGGAGAACAAGCTATTATAGTAACAAAGGGACAGAATGCGATTCCCAGAAAGCTCATTGAAAGTGGCTTTGAATTTAAATTTATGAATTTAGCGGATGCCATCAGAAATTTGCTATAGAAAAAGATTTTTTCAAACGCTCAAGGAATTCATTTTTCTGATTGTTTGAATTAATGAATTAAATAACACAAAATCAAACATTTTTTTATAAAAAACAAAGAATACAGCAAAATAACAGATTAATTCGGAAGAGTGAAATTCAAGGAGGGAAACAGAACGAAAAAAACCGCTCATAAGGAGCGGTTTTGACATTCAGATGGATGCTCTGAAAACAAGGAGCAAAAGCAGAATAAGCCCTGAATTTAGTTTTTGGATAATCTCCAGAAAGGAGGTGATCCAGCCGCACCTTCCGATACGGCTACCTTGTTACGACTTAGCCCCAGTCACTAAGTTCGCCTTAGACGGCATTGCTGCCGGCTTCGGGCGCCCCCAGCTTCCATGGCTTGACGGGCGGTGTGTACAAGGCCCGGGAACGTATTCACCGTAGCGTGCTGATCTACGATTACTAGCGATTCCAGCTTCATGTAGTCGGGTTGCAGACTACAATCCGAACTGAGATCGGTTTTGGGGATTACCTTAACCTCGCGGTCTTGCCCATTGTACCGACCATTGTATCACGTGTGTAGCCCAGGACGTAAGGGCCATGATGACTTGACGTCATCCCCACCTTCCTCTCTACTTGCGTAGGCAGTCTCCTTAGAGTGCCCGGCCTAACCGCTGGCAACTAAGGATAGGGGTTGCGCTCGTTGCGGGACTTAACCCAACACCTCACGGCACGAGCTGACGACAGCCATGCAGCACCTGTGTACCGGTCCCCGAAGGGAAGGCCTCTTTTCAGAGGTTGTCCAGTACATGTCAAGCCCAGGTAAGGTTCTTCGCGTTGCCTCGAATTGAACC
>CALHRB010000308.1 GCA_938038165.1 Candidatus Kapaibacterium sp.
TGGAAAAGTATTTATTTTATGCTAATCTTGAAATTATCTCTGCTAATCTTGAAGAGATCCTAAAATTAAGGGAGAATATTCTGCCCTTCATCAAAACTCAAATTTCTGAGATCTTGGAAGCAATAATGTTCAATTGCAAAAGAAAGAATGATCTGAAATTCGAACTTGATGATGCAGATGTTTTTATAACGCGTGAACATTTGGTTAAACTAATTGAAGAATTAGTTGATAATGCAATTAAATATTCCGATTTAGGAACAAGAATTTCAATATTTGGCAAAAAAGAAAATAATAATTACAAGTTATCAATAACAGATCATGGGAGAGGTTTGTCTAATGAACAAATCAATAATTGCGGCGAGTATGTTCAATTCGAAAGAAGAATCTATGAACAGCAGGGAACAGGTTTAGGCCTTGCTATAGTGAAAAAAATAGTGGAACTTCATAATGGTAATTTTACTATAGATAGTGAAATTGGAATATTTACAACAGTAACAATTACTCTGCCTTGTTTATGATTTGTATCCAAACATTTTATTATATACTTCAATTATTCTTTTTGAGTTGTTAATCCAATTATATTTTTCAACAGCTTCCCTTCTTGCCTGATTTGATATCCTACGAGAAAGATCAGGATCTTTATATAGTTTAAAGATTGTTTCTGCTAGATCTTCAGGAGATTTTTGCTGACAATGAAGACCGTTGATTTCATTTTCTATCACATAGCTTTGTTGTCCGACTTTGCTTGCTACGATTGGTTTTCCCATTCCCAAATATTCAAATAATTTGATCGGACTATTGAAGAATTCGGTAGAGTTATCTGTTTGAACACAAGGAGAAACAACCACGTCACAGGCTGCAATGAATTTTGGCATTAACTCAAAAGGTTGCATCCCTGTGATTATTGCTTTGTTTTCCACATTATCAGATTTTAGAATTTCTTCGATCTTTGGGCGAAGCATACCATCACCAACAAAAAATACTATTGCATCAGGGATTCTTTGAGTAATTAGTTTTACTGATTTTGCAAGAATTTCCACACCATGCCACGGTGCAAATGTTCCGGTAAAACCTATAACATATTTGCCCACAAGATTGTATCTTTCTTTAATTTCGGTGCCGTCTATGTCAGGACGAAAAACATCGGGATTAACTGAACTGCTATTTACATAGATCTTTTTTCCATCGGCTCCATAATAAATCATATGCTTTTTCACTTCTTCTGAGATTACAAATATTGCATCAGCTTGGTGCCACTGTATTTCTTCAATATCCCGAAGTAGCTTTTTGAAATAGAGCTTTCCCCATTTTTCTTTAATCCAAAATTGAACACTTTCGCACTGTAGAAAAAATGGCAATCCAAGTTTTCTCTTGAGAATAGTCCCTGAATAGTTAAAGTCAGCATGATGTTGATAGAGAAAATCCGGTTTTTCTTTTTCAATTATTTTTGTTAATTCTTTGCTCACTTTTCTGTTATATGGAAGATTAAGAATTTCGGGATAATTCCAGAATAATTTTGAATGGGGAATAAAGTAAAACGGTATGCCCTCAGGCAATTTCATTCTGCCAGAAGATGCAAAAACAGCTCTATGACCTAATTTTAACAGTCCATTGAGTATTCCTGAGTGCATAGATGACATACCACCATCAGTATATGCTCCGTAAAAATCAGAACGCCAGAATAATCCTTTTAGTGAATTTTTAGCTTCCATCTAATTATTGGGATTTTTATTTTGTAATAAACAACAACAAACAAACTAAGTAATGTTTCCAAAAAAAATTGAGGAATATGTAGGAAAAAGAATTTAAAAAAAGAAAAATTTTTTTTGTTTCCGAGTTCATCAATGATGGCACTTTTACATCTTAAAGAAATTAATGAATATAAAAACATAAAAAAATGAAATCTTTGCAAATTGTTTTCAATACAGGCATAGTAAACTTCACTATATTTTTTCATTTTAAGATATTTGATAATCTTTAAGGGTTTTGCAAAATCCTTTTCATCAATTTTTAGAATTTCGAAATCCGACTCATCAAAGTTATGCACCTGAAATATTTTTTTTACGCTTCCATTTAATAATAAAATTAGTTTCATGATTTTTTGATTTTAAAAAAATTCAGAAAATAATTAATTAAATTATGAAAAAGATAACTATAATACTATTTAAAACCTGTTTTGCATTTGATTTATTTGGTTCCGAAGCTAAGTTCCTAATGGTTCATTCGAATTCAGAAGGTTCTGTTTTAAGTTATTCAAAAGTTAGTGAGTATAATAGTCATTTATTTTTACCATTAATTTTTCTTACAACTATTTCGACTGTTGTAGCCATGGATGGAAAAAGTTTATTAAAAAATCTTGAATAGGGTGTAACCCCAGCGTTCCTGTTGTATTCGATAATTTCATATCCTTGTTGTCTGAAATATTTTTTAAAAGACAGAGGCTGGCAAAGATGAACAGCGTCATCATCACTTCTCTCGAAATCAATTTTACCTTCTTTCATCCTTGGAAAAGTGAGTATGAACTTTGGCTCCTTTGACAGAAGAACTTCAAAAAACCACTTAATTGAACGAAAAACACCAAAAAAAGCATCCCAAAAATTATTCAATAGCCAGAAACGGTCTTTGCTTTTGAGAAAATGTATAACTGCTGATAAATATACATTAATCCCGCTCCAATTTGGTGATTGAATGATGACAAACCCTCCGGGTTTCAGAACTCTGTCCATATCATCCAGTGTTTCACGAATATTCACAATATGTTCAAGAACGCATAACGAAGAGATACAATCAAAATATTCGTTTTCGAAGGGAATTTTTCCATCTTTATATTGCACTAATGAAGCATTAGCATTCTTGATTTGCCTGGAATATTCTACGAGCTTCTCATTAGAAAAGTAGTCCAGCCCAAATACTTTTTTATAGCCAAAATCAGCAATTGTATCCGGTATTCTCCAGGAACCCGAGCCAAGGTCAAGCAAAACTGAATTCCTGTCCTGAACAAACTTATTGATAAACATAGCATAATTCTCATAGACATCCTGAGGGCGTTCCATCAGACCGTAGTTATCAGGTCGCTCATCGTAAAACTCAATTAGGGCATTTATGACATTTTGGTAGTTCTTTTCGTAAAGTCTTTTAGGATTAATTGGCATAAATTGTTAATTCAGAAAACTTATTTTAAAATCTCAAAATTAAGAATATTTTATTGTAACTTTTAAAAGTAATTACCGTAATTTAATGTAATTTTTGTTTGAGGGATAAAATGAAAAGATTATATCGAATAGAAAAAAACAAAGTACTCGGTGGTGTTTGCGGAGGGTTAGCAGAATATTTTGATGTAGATCCGGTTTTGATAAGAGTTTTATTTGTCGTATTATTTTTTGGATGGGGGATAAGTTTACTTGCTTATATTATTTTATGGATTGTAGCACCTAAAAAATCAGATATATTTATTGAAAAAGCAAACAATACTTGTGATGAGGCAAAAACAATCAATTATTCTGATAATAGATTTAAAGAAATTAACCTCAGGGAAATAAAGAATCATAGGCTATTCGGGGGTTTAATTTTAATTGCAATTGGCACTCTTTGGCTGTTTTCAAACATTTTTGAGTTTTTCGATTTGAGTATATTTTTTCCTATTCTAATCATTTTAATTGGTATATTTATTCTGTTGAACAACAGAAATTCAGGAATATCAGCCAAAACTCATAATAATTTGGAAAACATATAAAAAGGATGTTAAAAATGAAAACAGGAACGATTTTTTGGGGTGTATTTTTAATAACACTTGGAGTTATGCTACTCATAAGCAGCTTAAATTCATTTGCGTTGGATTTGGAATTTATTTTCAAATTCTGGCCACTGATTTTTATCTTTTGGGGTTTAACTCTGCTCAAAATTTCAGAAGCAATTAAGAAAATAATGACAGCATCCATAGCTGTTCTTTTAAGTTTATTTATTGTTGCAATTGTTAACAGTGGTGTTTCCGGTGTGAAAAATTTAGCCGAGTGGGATTGGGATATTAACTTGAAGACTGATGATGTCAAAAGTAGTTATGAGAAAAGAGATTTAATGTCAATTCCATTCGATTCTAATCAAATTGATAGAAATCTCTCTCTCGACGTTGGAGCTGGTTCTTTTTCGATTGAAGGTGGTTCTGAAAACCTGATTGATGTGTTTTCAAAATCAAAAAACTCTAATTTCAGTTTGGAAAGTGATTCTTTGCATCAAAATATTTCTGTTTCATACTCAGAGGGAAATATTAATTTTGATGGAACATACAAAAGTATGAATAAAGCTATCCTTAAAATCAACAAAAACCCTCTTTGGAATTTCGATATTAAACTCGGAGCAGCAAAGATGAGTGCTGACTTATCGAGGATTAAATCGAGAAGAATAAATTTCGAGACAGGGGCTGCCTCTTCTAAAATAAAATTAGGCGATTTGGTTGATAGCTGCGATATTGTAATAAATGCCGGGGCTTCGTCGGTTCAATTGGAAATCCCAAAAAATTCAGGATGTATTGTTAATACTGATTTGGGGTTATCATCAAGAAAATTTGATGAATTTAATTTTGATGGGGATAGCTTCAAAACCGAAAATTTTGAACAAGCTCAGAAAAAGATATTCATTAACATCAAGGGAGGAGTATCGAGCTTCAAAATTAAGAGATATTAAAACTATTCTTCAGTCATAAGAGCTTCTATGGCTTCTTCTACCGTGTTAAAAAAGTGAAATTGACTTTGAATTTGAGATATACTGATTAAATTCATAACATTTTCGTTTGTGCCAACTAAAATGACGGGTGTACCAAATTGGTTCAACTGTCTTTTTGCCAAAAGTAATGAACCCAAACCTGCGCTATCAATATACTGAACATTGGATAAATCAATAATTAAAGCTTCAACATCAGGTTGGGAATAAATCAAAAACTTAGCTTTTAACTCACCAGATACTTCTGCGTCGAGTTTTTTATTATTTAATTTAAAAATTACTAAATTGTTTCTTTGGTCAACTGTAAAGTTCAAATTCGTTTTTTTCATCTTATTTACTCATTTTGAAAGTTACTGAAAAATCAAATATAAAAAATATTTTAATATTAAGACTAAGTTCTCTTGGCGATATATTACTAACTACACCTTTGATAAGGATTTTGGCAAAGACTTATCCAAATGCCAAAATTGATTATATCCTTGCTGAGCCATACTCTGATTTATTGATTAATAACCCTTATATTTCTCATTTGATTATCTACGACAAATCAAGGTCTGTTTTTCGCTCCATCAAAAATTTTGAATCGTTAAGTAATAGATATGACATCGTAATTGATCTTCAGAGTAATATAAGAACAAAATTAATTAAAATCAGTAAAGCTAAAATAAAGACCAAATATTCAAAACGCAGATTGCATAAATTATCTTTGGTTTTCAGAAAAAACCCTTTAATTGAAAATTTTTCTGTTCCACTAAATTATATTAAGTCTATTGGTTTAGATGATTTGGAAGATGATGGCTTAGGTCTTGAATTCTGGCTTAAAAGAGATCGTCTTGCAAATGATTATTTACCATTTTCAAAAAAATACACAAAAGTTTCAAAGCTATTAATTACATTAGCTCCGGGGGCAAGACATTATACAAAAAGATGGACAGCTCAAGGATTTATTGATTTAGTCAAAATTATCAAAAAGAAATATGATTGCGAAATAAATTTGGTTGGCAGTAAGACTGAAAATGAAGTTTGCACATTTATTCAAAGTCAGACTGATTTTAGACTTAATAATTATTGTGGAAAGTTGAGCATAGAAGAAAGTGCGGAGTTAATTGATACTTCTGATTTAGTAATATCCAACGATAGTGGGATTATGCATATAGCAGCAGCAAGGAAAGTTCCGGTAATTGTAATCTATGGTTCAACTGTTCCAGAATTTGGATTTCTTCCTTTCAGAACTGTCTTCGAAATTGTTCAGAAAGATATTAGTTGCAGACCTTGCACCCACATTGGAAGAGAGAGTTGCCCCAAAAAGCATTTTGATTGTATGAATTTAATTACTCCTAATGATGTTTTGAATAAAATTGATAAAGTATTCGAAAGAATATCAAAGAATCAGTTTTGATACATCATTTGTCCTCTAACTGCTACATTTCTAATTCTGAGTGAGTCAGAATAAATTAATTCTGAGAGAACATCATCAATGTTTCTGTAATCTTTAATATCATTGAATTCTGAGTCAAGAACAATGAAATCAGCTTCTTTTCCAGCAGAGAGAGAACCAATGATATTATCAAGTTTCAAAATTTTAGCATTACCCAAGGTAGAAATCCAGAATGCTTCCTGCTTATTGAGGGTTTGAGAAGTTTTATCAAGAAATAAGCTATAATATTTTGAATTTTCGATTGCTTCTTTGGTTTCTCGAAGCACAGAGACATTATAACCACCGGCTATGTCAGTTCCTAATCCAATTTTCAAATTTTTAATCAGATATTTTTTTAAAGGCATTATTCCGCTTCGAAGATACCTGTTGGATGTGGGACAATGAACAATTGAAGCGTCATTTTGTTTTATGATATCTATCTCCTTTTCATCGAGATAAATACAATGGGCAAGCAAGGACTTTGGTGTTATGATGCCGGAATCAAAGAGCAACTCAGTGTAAGAACCTTTGAAATTATGGGTTGAACTGATGAATTTAATTTCATCTTTGTTTTCAGCAAGATGTGTCTGAATGAATAAATCATTTTGCTTGGCGAGTTTTGCAGCTTCTTTCATCAATTCAATTGAGCAACTTCCCGCATAACGTGGTGAAACAATAAAGTTTAATCTACCCTTATCAGTAAGATGCCATTTCTCAATTAATTTATTCATATTGGAAATATTAGTCTCTATGCTGTAAATAAGGCTATCCGGGGCGTTGATATCCATTATACTATTACCAATAAAAACACGGACACCTGATTTGTTTGCTTCCTGAAAAATAATATCGGTTGCTTCAAAGCTTGAATTTGAAAAAATAACAGCAGTTGTTGTTCCATTTTCGATTAGTTTTTTGAAAAATCTTTTAGAGACTTTTCTGGCTAAATTTGGATTTTTAAATTTTTCTTCTAATGGAAAAATATATTCATTAAGCCAAGGTAGAAGCTCCCCTTCGCCTTTGCCAATTGCTGGAAACTGTGGAATATGTGTATGTAAGTCAATAAAACCGGGAATAATCAAGTGCTTTGTTCTCGTAATTTCTTTCGCTTCTTGAAAATTTTTTAAACCTACCTTATACTCACCGCAAAATTGAATTTTTCCTTTGTCAACTGATAATAGTCCATCCTGAAAATAATCTATATTGAAGTTTTCAATTGGATTTAATATTAATCCACGATAAAATTCCATAAATTTGCTAATCTTATACATAATTTTTCGAAAATTAAATTAACAAAAAGTTTTCATAGATTTGAAGAGGAAAAATAAAAAACATAAAAAGGGTAATTTTTTTCTTTCAATTACTGTGTTTACGGTAATTTTAATTGTAATATTTCTCTTGCTTTCACTCATTTTCCGTATTTCAAATTTAGACAAAGCGCCAGTATCTGAATTCAAAAAACCTAAACCAGATTTAACATCTTCAATTCAGGTTAGTGTCCTGAATGCTACAGAAGTTCAGGGTTTAGCTGGAAAAATAAGGGATTATCTTAGAGCAAAAAATTTTGATGTGGTTGAGATCGGAAATTTTGATAAAGGGGTGCAAAGATCTTTTATCATTGACAGAGTGGGAGACACCCTTGCTTCGAGATATCTGGCTGAAATAATCGGTCTTCCTGACTCAAT
>CALHRB010000309.1 GCA_938038165.1 Candidatus Kapaibacterium sp.
TCGAGCAGATTTTTTACAATTTTCCCATTTACATCTGAAAAACATAATGAATAATTACCATCGGTAGGCAATTTATATTCAATTTCCAATACATCGCTAACAGGGTTTGGCTTTAAAACAATTGATTCCAAAGGACTTACATTTTTTACGAATCTTGTTGTATTATAGCATTCATTAATAATTCTAACTGACCCATTTTTCTTAATTACTTCAACGCCTTCTTGTTCCCAAAGAAATTCGTTAATTGATAGGATTGTCACATCCGTATCACCAAGAAGAACAAGAAATTTAATATTATCCAGAATTTTATTTCCGTCAATGTTTTTAAATCCATTTAGTTTGATATAGCAGGAATCACCCAAAATTTCATAATCCTTGTTAATCGGCTCTAATAAGTACTTACTGAAGGAAATTATAGTACTGTAATTTTGTAAAATCAGGTCATTAGAAACTTTAACGGAGTCAAGTGTCAGGGGAATCTCAATAATTTCCCCCGATTTAGCCTTAATATCTGGAATTGACACATAAGTTTTCGCATTAATGGAAGTTACTTCCAATTTTCTTTCACTTTTTGCAATTAGGTTACAAGGTTCGCTTGATTTAGCAGTGATTTTGGCTTGATGAATACCCTTCGATTTTGGAAGTTGAACTTTAACCTTTAAAGTATCATTACTATCAATCAGAACGGGATAATTCAATTCCTCAATTGAAAATTCAGGATTATCTGTTTCTAATAAATATATGTAAATTGGTATATTACTTATGTTATAAAACTCAACAATTTCAGTTGTGGGATTCTTAACAAAGCCTAAGTCTTTAAAGCCGTCTGATTCAAGCTTTGCAGTCAATAGATTGGCTTTTAATTCGATAGTTTTTTCAATATTGCAAGGAGAAAAATAAAGTTTAAGGAAATCCTTAATTGTGTGGGTTTCGTCAATATTAGCTAAATTCAAATAAATTTCTAATTCTGTTTCCTCTCCTGAATCAATACTAAATTTATCGTTCGTTTTCAAAATAAATGGCTGTTTCAAATTGATGCTATCTAAAAGTATAGTAATTTTGGTATCACTGGTATTTTTTATCTTTAATCTTTGAACAGTTTGAGTGGTATTACAAAGAATAATATCTCCGAAATCAATAATATTCGGACTCGAAATTGATACGCCGGTTTTATTTCCGATGAGATTTATTGTTTGACTAATATGACAGGGTTCAAAAATAAATTCAGTTGATTCTTGAAATTGACCGCTATATTTAGGTACAAAGCTGATAGGAACGCTGATTTTTTTCCCAGATTCTATTATTAGAGGAAGTCTGATATTTGATATAAAATTTTCGGTATTCTCTATACTTATTAACTCAATATCTATTTCAGAATCATTACTAATCATTATTGTAGTATCGAATTTATTCTCACAAGCAATTAAATCTGGAAATTTGATAGATGTAACATTAATATCAGGATTGATTGATAAAGATGAACCATATAGTTCAATTTTCAAACTATCTGAGCAATCTTTAGTATTAAATGGTATATTTATTATTTCAGTATATATTCCGGATAAATCGGGTCTGAATTCAAAAGCTAAAGTTACACTCTGATTACTTTCAAGTGTTATAACCTTATTGTCAGAAATTAGGAAAAATGGTGCATTAATATCAATTTTCCTCGTATCTATTATTAATCTTTTTGAACCATTGTTAGTGAGTGTGATTGTTTTGGAAATTTTAACATCCTCGCAAGATAAATGTTTTTCAAAATCTAAATAACTTCTGTCCATAGTTAAAAGCATTTCAGATTTACTACCAGATAAGTCAATCGAGAAAATATTAGTGCATCCACCAGTAATAACTGTAAGTTTACCTTGATGATCGCCGACTTTATCAGGCGAGAAAACAATTATAATGTAAATTTTTTCTTTTGGTTTTAGATTTATTTTTTCATTAGGCATTATAATTCTAAAATCGCCAGATATATTGATTTTTTCAATATCAATTTCTTCTGAATCCTCATTTACTATAAGAATTGAATCAACTTTTTGGGATTGACAAGCATCGAGTAAACCAAAGTTTAAAGAATTTTTGTTTATGCTGAGCTTTGAATTAGGCTTAACATTAACAAGTATTTCACTTTGAGCCGAACATCCGGCAGAATCGGTAACTTTGACAATGAATTTATAAATGCCAGCTTTCTCTGCTTTAAAAGTTGGATTTAAAGTGTATGGGTTCAACAAATTTTCTTTAGGGAACCATTCAACGAGCTGATAGGGTTTACTTCCCCCCGAAACAGAAGCATACAATTCAAGATTAGAATGAATACATACAGAAGTGTCCTTACCGGTAGTTACTAAAATTTCCGGATTAACAAGTATTGTTATAGAGTCTTGATTTAAGCAACCATTAGCATCTGTAACCTTTAAATAATAGGTTGTTGTTTGTTTAGGTGAGGCAATGGGCTGTTCAACATTGTCTTTATCAAGTGTTGATGCGTTAGACCATTTATAAGTGTAAGGTTGGGTTCCACCAACAGTATAAGTTGGTATTTTTATTGATTCGCCGTAACAGATTTTTATGTCTTTTCCAGCGTCTATGGTTGGTTTGTCATTCACCTTTACTAATATTGAATCATATGTAGTGCACCCATTTTTATCTACTACTGTCAAAACAAAAATTGTAGTTTGTTTTGGTGATGCCAATGGTTTTGGAATATATGCTGATGAAAGACCTTCTTCAGGTTCCCATTTATAGTAATATGGTTCAACTCCCTGTTTTGCTAAAGTACCAATAGAAATACTATCACCAGAGCAAATGACCAAATCATTCCCTAATTCAATTTCAGGTTTTGGAAGCACAGTGATCAGAACTGAATCAATAGTTTGACATCCAAACTCATTCTCAACAATTAGATAATATTTAGTCTGTTTTGATGGCTTAACAGTTGGCTCAGCAATATATGGATTGTCAATATCAATTTGAGGTTGCCAGAAATAATTAAAAACGGATCCACCGCCAGAAGCCCTCGAACCGATTTTAATTTTTTCACCGAAGCAAATTTCTATGTTTCTTGTTAATGTAATTTCGGGTTTGGGATTGACAACAACTTTAATGCTTTTTGTTCCATAATTTCCTAAGTAATCAGTAACAGAAAGAGTATATTCACCAGAATGTACAACTTTTGAATTAGCAATAACCGGATTTTGAATGTTAGAAGAAAAACCATCCGGTCCTTTCCAACTATAACTACCACCAGAAACATTAGTTGAAAATAACTTAAGGGTGTCCCCCTCGCAAATTTGTGAATTTGAAGCAATATCGAACTCAAGTGGGTAACCATCAGACCAAATTAGGAAAGTAGGAAGTCCAAGCCCACTTCTTTTATTGTTCAATGAGATGCCTGTTTTAACAAAATCGCACGCTGATCCCCAAAGGTTTGGGCTGTTAATGACTGATAAGTAGCCTTTGTTATCCCGTGCAACATATATTTTTCCATCAGGACCTTTTTTTAGTGCCCCCCATTCATACTGCACAGTAGAAGAATCTACCTCATACATTGTTCCAAGCATCTGCGAAGCATCATTCGAAGTTAAATCAATCTGATAAATTTTTGAGGGAGGATAAAGCTTTGATACATATAATTTTGTATCATCGGGTGAAAACTCAAGACCATAGACCCAATTGAAATTACTTGTGGATAAAGTAATTGGATTTGAAAGAATGCCAGTAGAGTTATCAAAATCAAAAATTTCAACTAAACTCAAAGAATATACAGCAAGAACAATTTTTTGTCCCGTGCTGTTAGCCCTGATATAACTTATGGCATTTGCAGTGGATGAAGTATTTGTGTGAATACTGCCTATTCCCTGAATTGTAGGTGTTGTGTTCAAACCATCTTTGTCAATTTTAAAAATTCTAAAACGGTTAGAGTTTAGTTCATGAGTTAAAACCCAGAAATCTTTTCCGTTTGAATGTTTTACACATAATATTTTTTCAGATGAAGGGGTATAAAGTAAATTGTTTTTGGAGATAATCTCGCCTAATCCTCCATCCCCTGCCATATCAATGATACTATATCTTAATCCGTTACTATTTCCTTGATTTGAAGATGTAAATACATAAAACCGTTTTTTATTTCCCGGATGACTGACAATAATAGCGGAGTGAGTAGATGAATTGTGCCCTAAAAGTCCGCTACCGTTAAGCATTAGCTGGTGATTCTTGTTGTAAACATTTATACCATTTGTATAGAACATAAGATTGCCATCTCTATCAGAAGCAACAGCACACCCCTCCCATTGAGTCATTGCACTATTTGTTGTAGCTGACGGTGGAGATGTTGAAAAATCCAAACCAGCATTTACCCCAAAATACCAATTATATTCTTCTCTTTGGGCTAATGAGATAAAACTAACTAATAATATATTTATAATTATTACTAAGGTGTAATTTTTTGCCATTTGCATATCCTTATGTCGTAAATTCCAT
>CALHRB010000310.1 GCA_938038165.1 Candidatus Kapaibacterium sp.
TAGTTTATGTTCAGGAAAGCAATTTTTAAACTTGCTCATTTTGTAGCGGCACCTGATTTCTGGAAGGTGTATCGTCGTGTTATAGAGAATCAGTGGCGACCCTATGAAGAATTGCAAGCTGAGCAAGACGATCAATTAAGAAAAATTATCCTCTTTGCTTATGAAAATGTTCCATATTATTCCAAACTTTTTAATCAATTTGGAATAATTCCCTCAGACATTCAAAAATCGGAGGACCTTCAAATTCTGCCAATATTAACAAAAGAAATAATCAAAAACAATTGGAACGATTTTATTCCAAAGAATCTTGATAAAATGAAATATGACAACAGGGCTACCGGAGGTTCAACCGGCACTCCGTTAAAATATCGAGTTTCAAAAGAGCAAAGAATTATGGCTGGTTGTCTTCTTTATCGTGGATGGAGTTATGGTGGATATGAGCCGGGCGATAAAATGGTTTTTCTGGCAGGTTCCTCACTTGGAGCAAATGCTAAGTCCAATCTTGGCAAATTTATACATGAAACTACAAGAAACTTAAAGAAACTATCTTCTTTCGATATGTCAGAAAAGGAAATGCAAGAATATGTTGATATTATCAATCAATTTAAGCCTAAATTCATAAGAGGTTATGCTTCTTCGATTTACTTTTTTTCAGAATGGCTGATAAATAAAAATGTTCAAATAAATAAGCCGAAAGCAATTTTTACTACTTCCGAAAAGCTGCATCCTTTTATGATACCTACTATTTCGCAAGCATTCAATTGTGAAGTATTCGATGGATATGGTTTGTTTGACGGAGGAATTTCAGCCAACGAATGTGGACAGCATACCGGATTGCATATTGATACAGAAGCTGCGATTTTAGAAGTATCCGATAAAGAAGGAAAACAATTGAATGAAGGCGAGGGATCTGTTCTTGCTACCAGTCTGCATAATTATGCTATGCCATTTATCAGATATGAAACCGGTGATATCGCAACAATTTCTCCTGAAAAATGTAGTTGCGGAAGAGGTTATAAGCTTCTGAAAGATATAGTCGGCAGAACAGTTGATTATCTAATATCTCCGGAAGGTAAACATATCCACGGGTGGTTTTTCCTTTATATCTTCTGGGAACATTGTCAGGGTATTAAACATTATCAGGTAATTCAAAATACAGTTGATATTATAAATATCAAAATTGTTAAAGAACCTGATTTTGATAATTCTCAACTTAATAAAATTCTTGAAGCTGTTAAACTTCGCAGTCCCGGTTGGAAGGTTAAATTCGAATTTGTTGATAAAATTGAGCGAACCGGAGCAGGTAAATTTAAATTTATTGTTAATAATCTTAACAAGTAAAGTGACCAATCCTAAAGTTACCATATTAGTCCCATTTTATAAGCAGGCTGAATATGTTCAGTCCACGCTCGACGGGTGCGTAAATCAGGAATATGACAATTTCGAAATTGTTGTCCGTGATGATTTTTCAAACGACGGCACAGCAGAAAAAATTCTTGAATATATCGAAAAATCTGACAAAAAGCACTTATTTACCTATGTTGATATCGGCGATAATAATCTTGGTTTAACAAAAAGCATTAATCGTCTTCTTAAATCAACAAAAGGTGAAATAATTGTCCTAAATGGTGGTGACGATATTTCATTTCCTGAAAGGATAAATAAAGCTGTTGAACTGATATATAAATATAATGTTGACTTAATTGGCTCAGATGCTATTACCATAAACCACGAAGGCAAAATTATAAGAAATACTTCCTTAATAGCTGATGCACACACAGCTTACGGCAAAGGTCAATACTACCCAGAGGATAATATCTACTTATTTAAGAACTTAGACTATCATACAATGTTTAATAATTCTTATGGTGGTTATTCTTTAGTTTTCAAAAGAAATTTGCTGGATGTTAATAATGGTATTTTGCCGGAAAATCTTTACAACGAGGATTATTTTCTGATATTTATGGCTCATATAAATAATGGGACCCTGTTTTCAATTGCTCCATTGCTTTACAGAAGAATAGGAAAATTTAATTTATCGCAAAGTGATAATTCTACAAGGGAAAAAGTTATTGCTAATTTTCTTTATCAGATTGAATATCATCTTGGAACATTAAATGAGGAATTGAAAATTGCTGAAAGCGGAGACTACATTTTATCGAAAGATAAAGATAAAATTGCTAATGTTTTAAAAGGATATATTACTATTAAGAATTTTGAAAAAAATGCTTATACAAAAAGGAAATACACAAAAAATTTAGGATATATTAAAGAATTTTTTGTAAATAGCCAGTTTAAATTAGATCATAAATTGCTTTTTTTTCTTTCTGCTTTATTCCCGGGATTATATACCGAATACAGGTTGCGAAGAGTAAGAAATTGGCAAAAATATGTCAAAAAAACAAAAAAAACCGAAGATTCTTAATGAAACTTTTATTCCTAAGAGAAAAGACTGATATTAGATTGCAGCTTCTTAAAACCAAACTTGAAGAGCTTGGTCACAGAATTGATGTTTTCGATATGGTTAATTATGAATTCATTCAGGATGGGAAATCTATTAATGTTTTTTCAAAAAAGAAAAAGAAAGAAAGTTTTTTACCTTATATATTATTCAAAAGGATATTTTCTGGTTTAAAAATTTTTCGTTTGCTTGATAGCAATTACGATGTTTGCCATATTTTTAATATAAAAAGGCAGAATTTTTGGCTTATACCATTGTTAAAAAGAAAAGTAAAAAAAATTGTTGTGATGGTTTTTGGACCCTCAACATTTGAATTTCCAACAAAAAAATTTCTTTTTAGAAAAGTGTATAAATATGTTGATGTCATCACTTTTTCTAATCCAGAATACAAAGACCTTTTCAATCAGATTTATAAATTTAAATTTGAAAACAAGACCAAGCTAATGATGATTCCATTCAAGATATTCAAAGAAATTGATGCATTATCTTTCAGGGAATCTTCTTCAGAATCAGCAGATAAATTAGGTATAAACTTTGAATTAACTACTGTTTTATGTTCAACTTCCGGAATGGCATTAGAAAATCATTTTGAAGTTATTGATGCTATAAATAATATTAAAAATTACAGGGATAATTTTTTATTCTTATTCATGCTAACGTATGGCGGAACAACTGTATATATTGAAAAAGTAAAAAATTACATAAAAGAAAAATTAATAAATTATCATTATCTAATTTTTGATAAGTATTTATCTAATGACG